>NZ_LSIW01000071.1:0-497 GCF_001556435.1 Streptococcus sp. CCH5-D3 | reverse complement strand
CTTCTTTAGTATTTGTCTTAGTTTGAAGAACTTTACCAGTTGAATCTTTCAATACGAAGCTGAATTCACCAGCTTTCAACTCACGACCCGCAAGAGCTTTGCTGAAGTCGAAACGAGTCTTAACTGGAGCTACTGCAAAGTTGTTGAACTCTGTATCTTCTGGCATTGTAACATTAGCAGTCAAGATACCAGATGCAGCATCTTTAGTAACGTTAACAGTTACTACTGCATTCATATCATCGTAATCGATGTTTGTATCTGTTCCAGCTACTTCACGTACTGTGTAAGTGTGAGAACCTTCTTTATCGTAAGAAATAGCGTCGAATTGGATTGTTCCGTCAGCCGCATTCTTCTTAGTTTGGATTACTTTACCATTTTCAAGTAATTCAAATGTGAAGGCATCCTTAGTAAGCTCTTTACCTTCAAGTTTCTTAGTAAACTTGAATTGTGCTTGTGTTGCAGCAGGTGTGAAAGTATTGTTGAATTCTGTATCTGAT
>NZ_LSIW01000070.1:0-225 GCF_001556435.1 Streptococcus sp. CCH5-D3 | reverse complement strand
GCTTTGATGTAGTCGTTACCAATGTTTCAGGTGGTGGCAAAGAAGTTAAAGAAGTCCGTGTTCCAATCTGGTCAGATAAGAATGGCCAAGACGACCTTACATGGTACCATGCTGATAAACAGTCAGATGGAAGTTACAAGGTTCATGTAGATAAAGCCAGCCACAAGGGCGATGCTGGTACCTATTCTGTGCATCTTTACTACATGTTGGATGGTAAACGAACTT
>NZ_LSIW01000007.1:0-1342 GCF_001556435.1 Streptococcus sp. CCH5-D3 | reverse complement strand
AACTATGATAAGGTTGTCACAGCCGATGGTCACACATGGCTCTCATACATGACAGCAAGTGGTAACCGTCGTTATGTTGAAATTGCTTAATGAGATAAAGAATCAGATTGGACAATGTGTCCAATCTTTTTTATCTCTCAATAATCACAAGAAGGTGTAACGTTTGATGAAAATTTATGGTTTGAGAGCTCGTATTCGTCGTAAACGGAAGTATTCTTCATACCAAGTAGAGGTTGGAAAAAAGTAGAGACTTCTATTCAGATCCAGTATGAAGCATCCAAACGAATGGAAAAATATTTTACGAACGTGACAGAATTTTCCATGCTAGCAAGCAATAAAAAAACTCTCTTTGTCGCTAGTTTAGATAGTTTTAGTAGCGTGATTATTACCTATAATCTTTTTATATAAACGGTCTTAGTACAAGTAAAAACAATTTTAGAAAAAGCCTTCACAGAGGAGCATTACGAACATACTATTTTTCATAGTTTCGAGAGCTGGCAATATCAATATTAGTATTATCATAGTTTTTTAGAGGATGAGGGAATCTAGCTATCTATGTCACGTAAGGGAAATAGTCCAGACAATGATATGATGGAATCCTTCTTTGCATTCTTCAGTCTGAGATGTTTTATAGTTATGAGAAGACGTTTAGGTCACTTAACCAATTGGAACAAGCTATTGTAGACTATATTGATTATTACAACAACGAACGCATTAAGGTAAAACTAAAACATACTAAGATTAGTAGTGAGGAAATCTCCGACGGGAGAAAGTACTCACTACTTTTTCGTAATGTTGAAGTAGAGGTGTCTTGTTAAGTTGACAAGTCCTTTGGGGTTAGACGTCGTAACTAAAACTGACAAGACACCAGTTTTAGGAAGAATGTTATCAAAGTATGTGGGACGAAAAACGTAGAGTATTGAAAATGACATCACTAAAACAAGGAATCATTCAAGACAAAGAGGTAATATCATGCGAGTAGTTTTTGGGATTGACGTGAGTAAAGCAAGTTCAGAAGTGGCCATCTTAGTCAATGGAGAAAAAGTACATGGCTATACCATACCCAATGATGCCATCGGATTTAATCGACTACTTGGTGATATTCGTCGATTTCACTCTGCCAATCAAATCAATGTTTTTATCGGCATTGAGCTCAGACACTATGAATCTGGAAACTTTCTAGCCAAGGAACATATCACCAAACGTGAGAATCCCTATGCCAGAAAGATTCTCTTTAAGTGCGTTCATAACATAGCTTCAGCAAGCCACACCAATCCTTGTCATATCGCAGACTTCTATGAGAAACGGAAAAGACAATCGCAAGTGACTTCAACCAAACCAC
>NZ_LSIW01000069.1:0-66492 GCF_001556435.1 Streptococcus sp. CCH5-D3 | reverse complement strand
CCTTCTTAACATTTATACCTATCTTCCCCAAACACTTTTCCCCCATTCCTAGATTATCAGATCTCTCACAAGAAAATCGTCTAGCTTACCCGGCTAGGCCTTTTTTCTTTTTCCATACTTTTGCTATAATAGAGCCATACCGTTTGAAAGGAACTCATAAAATGACTATAGATCAGCAACTTCTTTGCTACAAACGTTTACCAAACTGGACAGCTACAACACTGCCAGAAATGGTAACGCAAAAACACAATACTAAGGTGGGAACTTGGGCTAAATTGACCATTCTATCAGGATCTCTTCACTTCTACGAATTAGATGAAGAGGGGGAGGTTACTGCAGAGCACCTCTTTACTCCCGAGACAGAGATTCCTTTTGTTGAACCACAAGCTTGGCATCGCATCGCTGCTGCTTCAGATGATTTGGAATGCTATCTTTCTTTTTACTGTAAACCTGAGGACTACATGACTAAAAAGTATGACACTAAGGCTCACTCCGAGGTTCTTGAAGCAGTCCAATCTGGCCATATCAAACCTGGTCGCACCCTCGACCTAGGCTGTGGTCACGGTCGTAACGCTCTTTATTTGGCATCTCTTGGGCATGATGTTACAGCCGTTGATGTTAATAACGAAGCTACACAACGCATCCAAATGATTGCAGATGAGGAAAATTACAATGTTAGAGCTGGTTACTACGATATCAATGCTGCTGCTCTTCCTGAGTCTGAGACCTTTGATTTCATCCTCTCAACAGTCGTCTTTATGTTCCTTGATCCCGATCAAATTCCGGCTATTATCAAGAATATGCAAGAGCGTACAGTCATTGGTGGTTACAACCTAATTGTTTGTGCCATGGACACTGAGGAGCACCCTTGTACCATGCCTTTCCCATTTACGTTTGAAGAAGGCGAGTTGAAAAACTACTATAGTGACTGGGAATTAATCAAGTACAATGAAAATATTGGTCACCTTCACCGTTTGGATGAATATGGCAATCCCATTGCCCTTCAATTTGCAACCATGTTAGCTAAGAAGGTTAAATAAGAGCGAATGACTGTAAAAGAATTGAGCACAGCTTGACTTATCTTCAAATTAAAAACTAGGATTCCAACTGGAATCCTAGTTTTTAATTGTTTACAATATCTGCATACCCCGATTTAAGGTCTGCGTTTTCTGTTTCTTTGACATAATACACGCCACCATTAGTAGTTGGTGAATAAAGAACAAAGGGAGTCCCATCTTTTTTAATGGTAAAGAAATAACGGTGAACAGATACATTTTCCCATCTCTCGTATACCGAAACAATGGTATACTCCGAATTGCTATTACCATTTGCAGCATAAGTAGCATCCACAGTCTGGTTATGGTCCGACATCCAACGGATAGGCAAGGAAGAGGCTTCATTGGTAATTTCTTTGTATCCTGGCTGATTCATCTGATTGCCCCAAGAAACCATCAAACTAGCAAGTCGACTAGCTTTGTCATTGGTCCAACGTGGATTTTCAGTATAGGCTTCCTTAGCATGGTTAGCGTCAGGTGTATCAATACTTGCACTACTAGATTCACTCGTCTTCGCATTTTCGATTGATGACGTACTTGGCTTGGCATTAGCCTTATCTGTCGATGAGAATATCGAGCTAGCCACTGTGGCAGACGACCTAGTCTGTTTGACGTTCTTCATTGAACTAGAGACTAGAGTCAAGCCAATACCAACGACGATTGCTACTAGAGCCCCCAGAAGAATATAGATATAATTATAATTTTTCGAGATTCCAATAAGGCCAGACTGATAAGCTAATTGTAGTTCATCAGGTTTCGGTTTACGCCCTTGAACTTGCTCAAAACGACTTATCCATTCTGCTTCTGATAGCTTTCGCATAATTTTCCTCTTCTCTTTATCAATTATCTTCCATCCTATCATAGAACAGGGATGATGACAATAGTAGAGAGAACTTGAGGTTTACCTTCAACCAATTATCCTTTATTTTCAAAATAACGACAAACAAGTCGATTCTAGGAGGGTTGTTTCTGCAAAAGTTGAAATGCCAAGTTCAATCGTCATAAATCTCTTCTCCAGTGATTCTTTAATTTTTTATTAGAATAACATTATCACTAATTAGTGATAACTAACAATAAAAAAGCCTAAGACTCTATTTTCCAAGAAAGGCTAATAGGGTTAGGCAGAAAAGGAGAACTAAAACACCCACAACTAGTAGGAGACTAATCTTATAGCCTAGGGGATTTTTGGGATTTAAACTAGTTCCAAGGCCATACCTACGGAGGACAAATAAGGGTTCTGAGGGAGATTGCTTAAGGTTGTAGCCTAAGAGATACCTTAAGTAAAATAAAAAGAAGACACTCATCCCTGGAAAAATGACAAGAGGAAGCACTAGCCCCTGTGACCACCAAATCATGATTGTAAGAATGATTTGTAACAACAAGAGAGCCCAAAACAAGTAATAAATGTACGATTGCTTTTTCATTAGTATGTACCTCTCAATCTAAGATAAGTATACTCCTCCTAGCTTCCCTTATCAAGCCCATAACTCGCCTGACACCTTATTTTCTGCTACAATAGAAAGGAAATATTCAAAAAAGGAAACTGTACACATGAAATTAATTTCTTGGAATATTGATTCCCTAAACGCCGCTCTTACTAGTGATTCTGCACGCGCTCAATTATCACGTGCTGTTATCGACACTTTAGTCGCTGAAAATGCAGATATCATTGCTATTCAAGAGACAAAACTGTCTGCTAAAGGGCCGACTAAAAAACATCTGCAAATCTTGGAAGACTACTTCCCTGACTATGACAATACTTGGCGTTCATCTGTTGAACCTGCCCGTAAAGGTTATGCTGGAACCATGTTCTTGTATAAAAAAGAACTGAATCCAGTCATTACCTATCCTGAAATCGGAGCACCTTCAACTATGGACTGTGAAGGGCGCATCATCACTCTTGAATTTGACAATTTCTTTGTGACACAGGTCTACACACCAAATGCTGGTGATGGCCTCAAACGTCTGCTTGAACGTCAAATCTGGGATGAAAAATATGCGGATTACCTAGCTGAATTGGACGCTCAGAAACCAGTTCTTGCGACTGGTGACTATAATGTTGCCCACAAGGAAATCGACTTGGCTAACCCTTCAAGTAATCGTCGTTCACCAGGATTTACTGATGAAGAGCGTGCTGGTTTCACTAATCTCCTTGCCAAAGGATTCACAGATACCTACCGTCACCTCAATGGCGACGTTACAGGAGCCTACACTTGGTGGGCTCAACGTAGCAAAACATCTAAAATCAACAATACAGGCTGGAGAATCGACTACTGGTTGACTTCAAATCGTATTGCCGATAAGGTCACAAAGTCAGACATGATTGACTCTGGGGATCGCCAAGACCACACACCTATTGTCTTAGAGATTGATTTATAAAGTATCTCTAGACATAAATCACAAAAAGAGTAGACCTGCTACTCTTTTACTATGCCCAATAATTAAGGAGAAATATGAAAACAAAACTTAACACCACTCAAAAGCTCGTTCTGTCAGCTATAATGATGGCCCTTTATATCGCTATCCTCTTTGCTTCACAAGCCGTTTCCTTTGGTGCGGTTCAGATGCGTCTGGCCACTGCTTTATATGGATTAACTTATATCTTTCCATTTTTGGTATTCCCTATCAGCATAGCCAATGCTATTGGTAACTCTTTTGGCGGATTGGGATTAATTGACGTGGTTGGTGGCTTCTTTGCTAGCTTTTTAACAACCGGTAGCATCTACCTCATCCGTAAAGCTAAGTTATCTAGCTGGTTTATCATTCTTCCAATCCTACTCATTCCTGCCTTAGTGGTACCAATCTGGCTTAGCGCCTTACTCAAACTTCCTTATTTTGCTCTCGTTTTCAATTTGCTATTAGGACAATTAGTGCCTTCAATCTTGGGAGCTGTACTTGTACGCGAGTTAGCTAAACGAGGATACAAAGACTAAACAGACAAAAACATCTCTGCAATTGCAGAGATGTTTTCTTTGTTAATAATGATATGTTTTTTCGTAAGCTTCTTTTGGTGTCAGTTTGTCGCCAGAGATAAGTAAACGGTAGTCAACATTAGTAGGATCTTTTTGATAGTCATCAACCCAATCTTGATTCATTTCGAGGTAAAGATTATAGGTTCCCAACTTAGTCGAAACAGTACCTATCTTGTAAAAATCTTTATAACGCTTTTGGTTATCCGATTTTTTCAATTTTTCATATCGATAATAACTTCTGCTAAACTCCGTGAACTGGAATTCTTTCTTATCTTTTCCAGAGCCAGTTGTGACTTCAATGGTGCCCTTGTTATTTGTTAAATGTAAATCATAATCATAGTCATTGTGACTATTCACTTGGAAGACACCTGAAGTGATATCACTGTCATCAGAGAATGTCTGAATATCAGCGAACTTAGCAGCCTGCCAAGAAGCAGGGATTCCTTCATACTCACCATCACTTTGCAAGCCTAAAAGTGACCAATAATGACCAAGATAGAAGGTATTAGACTTATCACGATCTGTCACCAGTTCACCTACCATCTTAAGGTTTTCAGCACCTAGACGGTAAGGGTTAGAGAGATAACCAAAGACTGGGAAGAAATAAATGATGACTGTAAAGGTCAAGAGAGTCTTCATATTAATCTTATTGATAGCCCAGAAGAAATAGGCAGCTGAGAACAAGAGAGCGTAAGCAGCACCATAGCTAAACTTATGCGCATGGGCAATCAAAAGTAAAATGAAGAAAATAGGTTGGATAGGACGAACCTTATGATAGATGATAGAGAAAACGTCCTCTTTGTCTTCCTCAGATTTGAAAATCAAGGACAAGACAATAGTCAAGAGTACAAAGAAGGCGCCAAACCCGAAACCAACATCATTTGGACGGAAGAAGTAAGCCAAGATGGACATGTCCATTACCAATAGCCAGACAGATGCAAATTTGACTATGTTGTTACCAAATTTTGCAGCTGTTTGACTTGGTGCCTTCAAAGGTACTTCGAAGGCTTGTGCAAGTGCTCTTTCTTTGGCTTGGCGTTCGGCCTCTATTGCCGCTTTCATTTCCTTAGTACGGCGTTCCTTTTGGAACAAATGGGCAACCTTGGTCGGTTCATCTTGTCTCGACTTGGTAATGCTCAAAAAGAGCAAATATTGCATAGCAAAGATAAGAGCTGTGTTCCCACCGTATTCTAAGAAGGAACCATTCCAAATACTAGAAACAACTGCAAAAACGATATAACCTCCAATTGAGATTAAAACCGTCAAAAGCAAATGAATCCAACGATAGCGATAAGTGTATTTATCAGTTGTATCTCGTCTCAAAAACGTGTCACGTGGGTAAAGATACCAGATAACGAAGATAAGTTCAATGGCCTGAACTGCTGTTAGAAAACCAACATAGTTGAAGCCAAAAAGAGCTGCTACCACATTGATGAGATAGGAAATAATAGCCAAAACTCGCAGACTGGTGCGCTTAGACAAGAGTCCAATACTCATCAGGGTGATAGTTGAGAAGGCAGAAAAACCAGCGCCCATCTTATTATCAAAGATAAACACATTGACAAAGGCAAAAATCAAGATTCCTAGAAGAGTTAAGACTTGTTTTTGCATTTCTTTTTTCTTTTCTTTCATATTTTCCTCCTTATGAAAATGATAACGCTTCCGTATTCCTATTTTAACACAATTATACTATTTTTGTCAGATTTGAAAAGACATTCGGATAATCGAATGCCTTTTTCATTAATTATCCATTGCTTCAATCTTGAGGAAAACAAAATCCCCATCAAAGCGTTGAATATACTTTTGGAAACCTAGTAAACTAAAGGTTTCAATCTCATAACGAACCTGATCAACACCCTCACTAGTGCTTTCCTCTAGCAATTTCAGTTTTGGAATATCGGACTCCAAAACATCACGGTAGAGACCTTTATACTCAAAGGTAATTCGAGCCCACTCATTCCCAGAAAGCATTGAGAAAGCCTGGTAACGCACCTGCTCATCTGTAATGAGACGGGCTTGTTGTTCTGGACTGAGCGTGAAGGCGACGTCATTTTCAGATTTAGGAATGGTCTGAAAACGATCGACACGGAAATAACGGATTTCAGAGAACTGATAATCACAAGAAAAGTTATCATCCAGTTTGTAAGAAATACAGTAGAAATAATGGTTATCAAAAATGACTGAAATTGGAAAGACCTTATATTCCTCCACTTTTTCCCCTGGCTTACGGTAACTAAAAGACAAAGGACGTTGGTCCACAATGGCATCGAAAATGGCAGAAATAGCTGGTAAAAGTGACTTATCTTTATCCTGATAAATCTTAAGTTCTTGATAACTATCTAGTTCTAGCTCAGTCAATCGCTTGATACGTCTGCGCTCCTTGTCGTCTACAGCCCTCTCAACAAAGATGTTGATAATTTCTGCTACTTCATCCTTTCGAAGGGCACGACTCTCTAAAAGAATCTTAGATAGGATAACTGCCTGATTGTATTTAAGGTTACCATAGCCCTGTTCATACTGGGCATGATAGGAACCGTATTTTCTAGAATACTTAACCTTCATATTTGGACGTAACTCAGTCAAATTTTCCTTGAGTTCACTCACGTCCTCTTTAAGGGTACGCTCACTTATGCCAAAGCGAGCTAGGTAGTCCGTTTTTGAAATGTCATTTCCCTTTTCCAATTCGGACATAAAATATAAGAGACGTTTGGTTTTTGATGCTGTCATTATAAAATCCCCCTTTATAATCAAACCTCTTATTACTAAAAAATTGCTGTTTAGTTATTCATTATCATAGATAGTCATCCCTAGTAGCGACGAGCCACAGAATTATAGCTCAAATAATAGTCCTTTTTCTTTTCGTTATACTCAAAAGATAGTCTTAACAATTGTGCTTTCTCAATAGGACTACTCTGATCAGTGTAATCAAGATCAACTGACTTATGTATGATTCCTGATGAATGGACGTTGATACTTCTCCATGCCCTTCTTGCCTGAGAATGTTCCCTCACTACCTCAGACAAGGATGTTACTGGACCCAGATAGTCTTGGTCTTTAGTACGTAAGCTATTTATCTGCTCTTCCGTCCAATTACTGCTATAATTATCAACCTCAGTGACGCCATCAAGGGGATACGTCGCTATTCCACCATCATAGACAAAGCGTCCCTTTTCGTCCTTCACAAAAGAGAGATCACTATACTCATTGCTATCTCCACGGTCATATCTCACCTTGAGACCACTAGACTCCATCTCGACATAATTACCCTTACCATGACTTTTAATAATCGAACGTAAGGTATCCGCCTTGGGTTTCAGATTTTCAAAATCTTCTTCCGTCCAGTTATAATCGCAGACTCATCTTCGTAGTCTTTGGGATCATCGCTATCAGGTTTATCCTCATCAAAATCTGACTGAGACACCTGCTGAATCAACCTGTATTTTTTCATAGCCCCTCGATAGACAGAACCACCTAAAGTGGCAAAGAAGGATAGTCCAATCAAGCCAACGACGATAGCGGCGAAGAGAAATCTACCTAGCTTCTGTCCCATTCTAAAGAGAATGATAGCAAGGACAAAACATGCCACAATTACAGCCAGATACACAATTATCGGCTTATACTTCCAAGATAAGAAGACCGAGCCCCAGCTCACACTTAAGAGTATCAGTGGTAGAGCAAGAGTCAAAAAGAAATGCCGCTTCTCAGCTTTTTCCTCCTGAAAAGCAGATTCAAACTCTGGCCCTTTATTACGAAAAGCCGACTCGAAAGCCTGATCACCATTCTTTAGATGATCATCACTTAAATAATGTTCATTCTCTTTATTAAACCTCTACTCCTCTAAATATTCTATATAACAATTTCCCAGTTTTTTCTATTGTAACAAATGAAAGCGTCATTTTCTACAAATATACTTAAAAAGCAACCTATCTTAGGTTGCTTAAAGGTTTAACATTAGTCATTCTCAATTTTTTCAGCTTCTGTACTGAATTTTTGTGCGATGGCTTCAAGAGCTAATTCATCTGTATCTGGAAGAGTGATGGCATCATCAGAAATCTCATCAATATTTGCATAAAATTCAATATGATTCTTCAGATTTTGGAGATGAATTGGTGCATCACCACCGTATTCGCCATCGAGGTTAATCATCATACGATCATCACTTAAAGGCTCAATATACAGCGAGCTCGTTTTGATATAGGAAATTCTCTTGTCATAGATGTGTTTACCACCTTGGAGAATTTGACGAATGAGGTCAACCAATTCAAAGAGGTTAGCTGTCTTAACCATGATTAGAGTAAATTTACCATCATCCAGTTTAGCATCTGGGGCAATCGTTTCAAAGCCACCAACTGAATTGGTCAAGGCAACGAAAATCATGGAAAGACCACCTTCAAAGACACCCTCGTCATGCGTAATACGAACAGGAACCTTCTTTACCTGTGGCAACAACTCTGCCCCCTTAACAAGGTAGGCCAAATAACCAAGTACTGTCTTTAAGCGACTAGGTACGCTATAGGTTAGTTCCGTAAAGGAACCAGCAGCCGCAATATTGATGAAGTATTTGTCATCATAGGCACGGCCAATATCCATCTGAAGGGTCTGATTTTTAGCGATAACCTTGGCTGCTTCAACAGGATTTCCTCTTGGAATCTTCAAGGCGCGTGCAAAGTCATTTGTCGTTCCCGTTGGAATAACCGCCATTTGTGGGCGTTTTTTAAGCGGGGCAATCCCAGAAACAACCTCATTGATTGTACCATCGCCACCAGCAGCAATAACTAAGTCAAAGCCTGCTTTGGCCGCACGAGTGGCCTCATTTTTTGCTGAGTTCTCATCTGGTGTTGTTTGAAAGGCTGACGCTTCAAAGCCAGCACCTTCCAGAATATCCAAGACCTCGGCAACATTTTTTTTCATAATTTCTTGTCCAGATGTTGGATTATAAATTAAGCGGGCACGTTTTTGTTTCATATTGAACTCCTATAAATCCAGCAACCAAGCCTCATCTTTTACTTCAATTCCTAGGCTTTGTGCTTTTTCCAACTTACTTCCGGCATCACTACCAGCAACTACTAAATCTGTTTTCTTAGAGACAGAACCTGTCACCTTAGCACCCAGAGCTTCTAGTTTTGCCTTTGCTTCACTACGTTTAAGATGTTCCAATTTTCCTGTCAAAACAACTGTCTTACCAGATAAGATAGCATCATCTGCCACCTTTTGTCCAAGATAGGACAAATTAACGCCATAGGATTCCAGTTCTTTCATAAGAACTTGGGCCTCCTCCTTAGCAAAATAGCGCTGGATGGACTTGGCAATAACCTCTCCTAAACCATCTACAGTAGCAATAGCCTCGACATCCGCACTGGCTAACTCTTGTATACTGCCAAAAGCTTCTAGCAACTGCTTACTAACTTTGGCGCCAACATGACGAATACCCAAGCCATAGAGCAATTTCTCTGCAGAATTTTCTTTTGATGCTTGAATGGCTGCGTAAAGTTTTTCAGCCGACTTTTCCTTGAAACCTTCCAATTGAAGGAAATCCTGACTGTTCAAGCCATAGATATCAGCCACATCTTTAACCAATTCAGCTTTAAAGAGCTTTTCAACCACTGAAGGTCCCATACCTGCGATGTTCATGGCATCTCGAGACGCAAAATGAATCAGGCCTTCCTTGATCTGAGCAGGGCAAGAAGGATTGATACAACGTAGGGCAACTTCATCTTCAAAATGTAAAAGACCACTGCCACAAGATGGACATTGCGTCGGTACTTCCATCGGCTCCTGTGTCGTACGCTTACTCTCTACTACACGAAGTACAGCAGGGATAATATCACCAGCTTTGTAGACAATTACGGTATCACCGATACGAATGTCTTTTTCGGCAATGTAATCTACATTATGAAGGGTGGCCCGACTAACCGTTGTCCCCGCTAATTGCACTGGAGTCAAATTAGCAGTCGGCGTTACTACACCCGTACGACCTACCTGCCAGTCCACTGAGAGAAGCTCTGCTTCCTTTTCCTCAGCCGGGAATTTATAAGCAATGGCCCAACGTGGCGCCTTAACTGTAAAACCGAGTTCTTCTTGCATAGCCAAACTATTGACTTTGATGACAACACCATCAATGTCATAGGCCAAGTGATCACGATCTTCTCCAACAGCTTGAATAAAGTCCCAAATCTCATCCATCGATGATGTGACAATGCGTCGTGGATTAACAGAGAAACCGAGTTCTGCCACTTCATTTAAGACATCATTTTGTGTGAGACGCTCCGTTGGACTAGCTTCCTGATAAAGGAAAGTCGCCAAACGACGCTCTGCAACCACTTTGGTATCTAATTGACGAAGAGTTCCTGCTGCAGCATTACGTGGATTGGCAAATTCGGCCTCACCATTTTCCTGGCGTTGGATGTTGATGCGTTCAAACTCAGCCCGTGGCAGGTAACACTCCCCACGCACCGTAATATTAAGAGGTTGGTCCAACTTCAGAGGAATATCTGAGATACGCTTGACATTTTCAGTGATATTCTCACCTACAGAACCATCACCACGTGTCGCACCTACCTGAAGAATACCAGCCATATAGGTCAAGGAGATAGAAAGCCCATCGATTTTGAGTTCAGCCATATAATCAGCATTAGGAAATTCGTCCTTAACCCTCTTATCAAAGGCATCTAGCTCTTCTCGTGAAAAAGCATCCTGCAAACTATAAAGCGGATACTCATGTTGATATTTTTCAAAACCATCAAGTACCAGCCCTCCCACACGATGTGTTGGACTATCTGCTTGAACAAGTTCTGGATGTTCAGCCTCCAAAGCTACAAGCTCACGATAAAGCTTATCATACTCGGCATCTGACACTGATGGATTATCTTCCGTATAATACTCTTTTGCATACTGGTTAAGTTTAACAACCAGCTCTTTCATTCGTTTTTCCATAGGAACATTATACCACAGCTCAGACAGCAGTCCAAAATGATATTATGCCTATAACCCAAAACAGGACGTCTATGTAAAGACGTCCTGTTTATTTTACGCTAAATCATGTAAAATATTTAAAAGTAACTTTGTTGACTCTTTCAGTTCTTCTACAGTATAGCTGTTATTTAGATTTTCTGGATGATGGATGATATTACGAATGAAGGTTGGAAGAGTTTTTTGCTCTTGCTGAATATCCCCGTTTTTTAATAAACGATGATAGTTTTTATCTTGAGCTACATCTTTATCTACAAGCCATTTTTCGAAATCTTTCTCGTAGTAATTTTTTTCATCCTCATCAATCGCTTTTGCTTGGACAAATCCATATAGTTCATTGTGAAATTCCACGCTGTTTACTTCAAAAGCAATGTAATTTATTTCTCCTATTGTCGGCGAGGTAGTTCCGAATAAATTTAATTTCCGCTTATCAGATACAGAATTCACCCCGTCGTCATTCTTGGAAAAAATATTGATTTGCTGAGTTCTACTATCAAACTTTTTCAATAGATAGGGAGAATGAGTAGTGATAAAAACTTGATATTTTTCAGAAATTTTATTGAGTGAATCAATAAGTTTATCTTGCGCTTTAGGATGTAAAAATGTCTCAGGCTCATCAATAAAAAACATAATTGGTTTAGACGGTGTAGCCTCTTCAGTATCAAGAACTCCAGCATAAACTTGAATTAAACTTAGAGCTAATGCACGTTGCATTCCAGTACCCTTTTCCGATACGGAAGTCGTTATACCATTATCCGAAAGAAGCAAACTGCCTGTCTTAAAGAAATTATCAATTTCTGGCAATCCAAAATTAAATTGAACTTCACCATCTCCATATTGTTCTTTTAGTACCTTTGAAATTTTAGTCGCAATTCCCTTAAGAATTTTGCCTAATCCTTCATCTCCAAAAGTCTTTTTATGGGCATCTTGAAACTCTTTCCAA
This sequence comes from Streptococcus sp. CCH5-D3, assembly GCF_001556435.1. NCBI lineage: Bacteria > Bacillati > Bacillota > Bacilli > Lactobacillales > Streptococcaceae > Streptococcus > Streptococcus sp. CCH5-D3. The sequence continues at coordinate 54,553 of NZ_LSIW01000069.1, read as the reverse complement.
ATATCATCTTTTTGAAAATCTTTTGTTATGTCATTAATTATTTTGCCAATTATTTTCGTCTTACCAAAATCCTGGTAATCTTCATTTTTTATATCCGAATATACAAACTGAGCATCAAATAAAGCAGTAATCGTCCTATCAATGCCAGTAGGGTTTTCAAACCTCTTTATATCGTCTTCCTCAGTTGAATTTGGATTATAAATCCTTACTTTTGAGATATCTAAAGAAACTGTTTTTCTGCCTTGTGTCACTTCACATTCCTGAGATGACCTTAAAACCCTAAGACTATACGTACCATCTTCATTGTCGATTACATAGTCACTGTATTTACTCAGATTTAGATTTTCATCATTAACTATTTCACTGAGATCCGCGCCTTTGAATTCAAGTTCGACAGATACATTTTCAGTCTCAAAACCCTGAGTTACAAAATCTAACTTGTTTTTTCCACCCTGAATGAATTCAATTGCTTTAAAAATTGTCGTCTTACCACAGTTATTGTTTCCTACGAAAAAATTTACACCTTCCGAGAATTCAATAACATGCTCTCCTTTAAAACTCTTAAAGTTTACTAGTTTAATTTTAGAAATATACATTTTCTTATCTCCAACTCCCGTTATGTATTAAAGGGTCCGTAGTTGTTCCTTAACCTCATCCTTACTTACCGCATCATTAAAGAACGGCAAGCCAACAATGCGATAACGGTCATCATCAACCAAGGTTCTTGCCTCGTCTCGCTCAGAGATTTGACGCAAGAACTCTTGTTTCCAGCCTTCCTTACTATTTTTGAAAGTATTATTCGAATCCAAGAATTGACTACCTTTTGGTTCAATGAAAATCTGCCAAGAAACATTACCCGTTTTCTTGTCGTTAGCAAACATGAGAAAATCTGGTTCAAAAGCCTGTCCTTTGTCAAAACTATAAATTCTCACAGCTTTTTCGTTTCGAAGCAAGTAAATATCCGTCCATTTTTCCTCAAGTTCAACCATTAAATCCTTAACCAGGCGAACGAGAAGTTTTTCTTCGCTTGTACCAAAGTTGTCGTTGTAAGCATACCAATTTAGATTATCCAAGTCCTCGAAATATTGTGTCTCGGCTGAATTTTTCTGGGACAAACCGAACTCTGCCTGACTTTGGTGATTAATAGTATATTTCCGCAAAATATTATCTTCAAAGAGATCCTTAATTTTGTACTGTTCAAATTTCTCTGAACCAAAGAAACGCTCCTCGGTCGCAATCAAATCTTTTTCAATATAATGGAGAAGCTTTTCAGTAATATAAAGTTTGTTGTCTGGAGTTAAATCATTCACTCGTTTATACTTTGACTCCACTCGAATATCAATATCTGAAAGCATATCGATAAATCCAGCAACATTTGGCAATCCTACAAAAGCTTTCTGTAGATTATCGAACGAGAACTTTCTATTGCGATTGATAGCCGTTCTGACAATATTGTTGCTGATAACTTTGCCAAATTTGAAGGTAATCGCCTCTAATGAATCTGAAACATAATTTCCTTCATCAAATGCCTCGATATCTCGCACTCCGTTGGTTGGGAGTTTAACTTCGAAAGATTTAGGAATGAAATTTGTATCAAACAGACTTCCTTGACGTTGTTCAAGTAGTTGCTCATAAGAGAGGCGTTTATTCATCCAAACGACGCCATCTGTATAGGTTCGAGTTTTTTTGAAAGAGTCCTTAAGCTTGAGCTCACGTTCTTCCAGATTTTGGTCATCATAAATCCCAGATTCACGCAAGACTTGCTTGAGTTCTGAAATATAGCGAGGGTTGTTCGCAGAATGATAATGAAGTTGTTCAATCACTCGAAGTTCGTTGTTTTCATTCTCATCAAACTTTCGAGTGTATTTTTCATCAAAATTATCTCCAATCACAAAAGGATAATAACGGGCACCACGGCCAATCAACTGCTTCTCGGTATTGGTGGTTTTTCCAGCAATAAATCCGTTTCTTGTGGTCTTTCCATCACGGGTGTCATAAAGTCGGACAATATCGAAAAGATTGAGAACGTCCCAGCCTTCATTCAACATATCCACGGCAAAAATCGCACGGATTTCATTTGTCGGTTGTTCCAATGTATTGAGGAGAGTGAGGCTGTCTTTGTTCTTGTTTTTTCCGTCCACTAATAGCAAGCGTTCTTGTCGAAAATCTTCCTGAAGCTCTGCAATCAAGTCAGCATCAGAAATACTAGCTGTTTCGAAAAAAGCAAACGCTTTTTTTAAGATACTGGATTTTTCATCCATTTCTGAAACTAGTTTTTGCTGGGCTAGAATATCAGCAGGTACAAGATTTTCCAGCAAATTCAAAAATTCGTCCAAATTTTCTTGGCTCTCAGCAATCTTCTGCGATTTGAACATGACCAAAGGTTTCAGATTGATGCCATTTTTTAGCGCTATTTTCTTGCGGTATTGGCTGATAATAATAGCCTGCAGCATGCGATTTTTGACTTCGCCATCCACCAGATGAAAGAGAACGTCTTTCGAATACTTGTCCAGTCGAAACTCCTTCAAATCATATTTGAAAAGCAAGGATTTTTCGTACTTTTGAGCTAGGGTTGGATTGGTTAGATCAATCGTTGCCGTAAACTCAAAAATACTGGATTTTTTAGCGGTTTCCTGGATAGCTTCAATGGTAGCCGTCCAGCTAGTGTTGTCTTTTTTCTCGTTTGTATTCAGTCCAGCGTTCAAGTGATGGGCTTCATCTGCCAGCATAACTACGGAAATATCCTTGAACTGTTCATATGAAAGGCAATTTTCTCGAGGGATGTTCAAATCTTGGTGAAGTTTTTGGATGGTGGTAAAAACGATATTGATGCTGTCGCCACAGCTATCTGAAAAATCCGTCACTTCACGAACTGTCACGATTTGCCCGTCCATGACAATCTTCTCCGCAAAGAGATACTTTCCAGAAGCACTCTCCAAGAAATTATCCTTAGTTTTCGTCAGAATATTGTCGTTATTGACAAAGAAGATGAAATTCCGCTCGCCTTGGTGATACTTTTCCAAAATGACTGCTGCCATCAAAAGTGTCTTTCCAGAACCAGTCGCCATATTGTAGAGAACTTGCTCTGGAATAGCACGATTTTCATCGGTTTTATAATATAAATACCGTCCAATTGCTTCCTCTTGATAAGGACGTAAAGAGTGCTTCAGGTTTTTAGTAATGTAATCTGGCAAATCTACTCGAAAATTTTTGAAGCCAGAGCGACTGACGGTGTCATAGGTTTCGTAAATGAAAGGCATGGCTTACTGTTCCTTTCCGTAGAAAGCGTGATTGAGCTTTTTATCCTCATCTGAAATCCCATAGTCCCTATCATCAATATCAGAGTAATTCACGTAGAGATTATTGTTATCTATAATTTCAGATAGTATTTGCTTTTGTTCTGCTAATGAAAGTAGTTCAAAGTCAGTCTGTTTTAATTTTTTAGGGTCAATACGATAAGACAAGAAGGATGACTTTTTCGCCATTTCAAATAACTCCAGAAGTTCTTCTGTTGTTGTCGCTTCGGAAATAGCATTTTTGAAGTCTTGGGCGTCATTTTTAAGTTCAGCGTAAACAAAACTACCGCCACCAGTCCAACTCACAGCTTTGGAAATACCACCTCGCTCGCCTTCAATCACTTTTTTTAAGCGTTCAACAGCGAGCGTTTCAATATAACTCATTTGTTCAATACCGATATATTGGCGATTCATTTTGTGGGCAACGGCAGCGGTTGTACCGCTACCTAAATGGTAATCTAGGACAACGTCACCCTCTTTTGTTGTCATATCAATTATTCGGCGCAACAAGGCTTCTGGTTTTTTTCCTGTTGGAAAACTGACACCACCTTCATTTTGAGTATTTTGAAAATCTATATCGCCCCATAAATCACCTAATAATTGTACTAACTCCATTTTTCCATTCATATTTAAGATAGTTTTATTTAATGTTGAAAGGCGTTTTCCATTCAAGGCATAAGTAATATCTCCATCATTATTTTTTACAATAACGGTATCTTTTTGTTTTAAGCTTTCTTGTTTTAAGCTTTCTGAAATTGAATTAACTATCCGATAAATAAAATTCATATTTTCAATACAAAAATTCCTAAATTTTTCATTACCCCAACTATTTTCAGTAATTTTTTCCTTTGGATCTAAAACTTTATGTTCAATTAAGTGTTCAAGTAATTTTTTGGGTTTTAGCTTCCCATCTTCGCTAATTAAAATGGCGTTGTAATGTGTATCCCATTTTTGTTTTGCTGTATATTGTGGATTTATTTTTAAAGAATTTTTTTTATAAACAAGAATAGTGTCTTTATTTTTTAAAATTGTTTTTTCTTTATGTTGAGTTTTATTGCCTGAAATAGAATTTGAACGTACTGTAATATTTGCAACAAAATTATCTTCTGTAAAAATTTCATCTAATAAAACACGTAAATAACCATCTTCATTATAATCACAATGAACAAATAATACGCCGTCATCAGCCAATAATGTTTTCGCAATTTCCAGCCGATTTTTCATAAAAGAAAGCCAAGTAGAATGATTAAATTTGTCGTTATATTTAAAACTATCATTTCCCGTATTGTAAGGTGGGTCAATATAAATCAACTTAACTTTTCCAGAAAAGCGTTTTTTCAAACTATGCAGAGCGATAAGATTATTCCCTTTAATGATAAGATTATCAGTATCTTTTATCTCTTCCACGTTATGCTCGCCAGTTTCGTCATAGCGTTTAAAGTTAGTCAAGACCTTATCATCCAGTAAACGATTAATTTCCGTTGGAGCAAGCGTTTCGTTAAAGAAAATCTCTTGGCGTTTAGCATCGTCCTTAGTCTGTCCACCCTCCAGCACGCAGTCTTTGTATGGAAAATTCAGAACAACTTCTTGATTTTCAGAAATGTACTTGTCGCCTGTCGCTAAACCGATTTTCGTCTTGTAAGCTGTAAAGCTGTCAGGGAGAAACTCCTTGTTATTCAAAAACTGTAAAAAGACATCTTTCTTAAAGACTAAGACACCTGTTTCAAGGCTTGAAAAGAAATGATTTGCGATTTTCTCATCACTCATCAAGAGATTGAGAAGTTCAGGATTATATTGTCTTGCCAGCTCTGCTAATTTATTCTTATTGAGCACACCTTCCACCATAAAGGTGTCATTTTGTGCCAGAAGCCGTTCCAGTTCTTTCTTCATATTTTGGTATACCTTTCAGCTGAAAATATTGAAGGGCTGATAGGATTCCTTTATTATGAATATAATAAAGGAAGGGTACCCTTCCTTTATTATGAATATAATAAAGGAAGGGTACCCTTCGGGTTTATTTAATTTACTCGTTCTATTATAGCATATCTAGAGAACGTTTTCATAATATTCCTGCCACTTCGTAAATGCTAGTTTCTTCAGAAAAACACTGGACTTTTCTTGCAAAAAGAGTTATTTTCTGAGAGCATCAACCTAACTCGAAAGGAGATTTTTATGGAAAAGTTAAAATAAGTACCGTTCGCTGGATTAAACAGTACCGAATGACTTCCAGATGTTTACCATCAAGCATATCTTGAACTGGAAGTTAGAGATAGAATTAAACAGTCTCGTTTTGATAACTTTAAGGTAGATTGGAGGACTAGTCGAGGATAAAGAAACTTTCGAAGCATTTTACGATTTGGACGATGATAAAGTCCTGCAATACACCTGCCAGCTCGAAGCACCATATGAAGTTAATACCCTACTGGACAAGATTGAACAAACTGAGTTCTCTTCAGATTACACTCGAGAGTTAATGTCTCAGACGGCTGAAATTTGGGCGATAGATAGCCTTGAAAAGTAGGACAACATATACGAAAACGGCTGAGAAGTTCAGCCGTTTTACTTGCTTTTAATGTTCGCATCGCTATTCGCTTCGCGTGAGATTTGGTTGGCAGAGTGTCGCCGTTTCTTAGGTGTTTCGTCAGGCGACTTATTATCTATTCTGAGGTATTTTCAGGACGTCTGGGTACTATTTCGATAAATGAATAGAAAATATAAATTCCAGCATTCAAACAGTTAAGCTGAGCCATAAACCAAAAATTTAAGTAAGGCGAACATCACCAAGCTTTCAGTATTTACTAAGTTTTAATTTAAAACAATCAATTATTTTAGAAAATAACGTTAAACAAGAATTAACAAAACTTGGCAATAGAATCCGCCAACAAACCTTTTGGGGATTGATACCAGAAATGTCAGAGTGGGAGTTCGATGAACTTGGGGCATACCTGCCCGCTATCAGCCTACCAGTATTCCTTAACAATTTAACCGTTAAAAATAGCGTTATGGGGTTTAAGATAACGAGGTTCGAGCAATTTACCAAACATACTGAAATAGACGAAATTAATGCTACAATTAGAAAATTTAGCACAAAACCGCAAGCGATTATTGATAGCGAAACCGAACAAGAATTTTGCCAAAAGTTGCTTTAGATTTTGTAAAGTAATGAAACGATTAGAACTACCTCAACCGATATTCTTCCAACTCCTCCATACTTTCTGCATCCTCCATTACCTCAACTGGAGCAAGATAAAAATCAATTGGTAAATCAACGTGTTGCCGAACAAATAATTGACACAATTTTCTAAAGAAATCATTGTCTGTTTTCACCTCTAAAATTTCCAAAAGTTTTAAACCGACGGTTGTAAATGAATAACTATTAAAGTGTATATCAAAAGGTTTAGATTCAGTTGTAAACGCAAAAACCAGATTATCATTCTGAAATCCAGCAGGATCACTTTTTACAGAAATGGTGTTATCTACTCTCGCCCCGATATTGATAAGTCCAAACTCTTCCATCAAAAGAAATTCCGCATTGCCAATCCCAAAATCTTTGTAAAGTTCAACTTCCTCATTACTTACTGGAGCGTAGAGATAATATTCCCCATCTTCGTCAATAACAGCCAGCTTTGCTAAAGATTTAAAAATCGTAATTTCCTTGATAGTCATTTGCTTAATAGTTGCCCAAAATTTAGGCGGAAGAGCTTCATTGAGTGTCGCCTCCTCCAACTCATCTCCCCAAGCTGGCAGAGTTGGAGGATTTTTTGTTACAGGAATTGTTGTTGTTTTGTAGCCTATAGCTTTATCATGTCGAGAAGCTAAAGCATAGTAAAAGCACTCCGCTAAGAATAAGTACGGTCTATTGTCTTTATTTTTAGCATAAGACTTAAGCAAACCTCGGTAAATATCTTGATTCAAGTTTGTAGAGTCTTTCAATAGTCGATATGTCTCCTCAACCATCTTCAAGCTATCAAAATTACCATTTCTGAAGTTTTGGTTGTGTAGCCCTGTTTCAACTTTTGACAAATAAGTATCAATTGTTTTCTCAGAGAGAATATCAGTTATATCATTGTAAATGTTTCGACCTTGGTTGACACCAGAAAAAACTTTCGAAGCAATATCGCTAGGATAATGATAATCCGTAAGTACCATCAAAATGGTTTTTGTCATTGCAGTTGGATTCTTCCAGCTGTGATTTTCTTTTTCTAATAGATGAAGTAACTTTTTAATCGTAAACATATCACCTCTCCTTTTTAGCAATCAAATCGCAAGACTTTGGCAAAAAATAACTCTTTACACCTGTTATACTATAACCAAGTTAGCTAACTGAATTATATCAAAAGGAGACCCACTATGTCACATCTACCACAAAACTCTCAAAACCCAGAAGTCTTGCCAATTTCAACACTTAATCCACAGAAAATGGCAATTGCTCGCCAGCTCAACCAAGACATGGCAGTCATTCAAGCCAACGAACTATTGGCTCAAGATGTCTTAAATAAGATTGCTAACCTTTCGGAGTTAGAAAGTCATATCTTGGCACAAAATCCACAAGCAAAAGGTCGGACAGACTTCATTATCAAGGCATTCACTTATGCTTCAGCACAACGTTTCAAATAGGAGGTGACTATGAATTGGTATCTTATCGCTCTCTTGGTGCTCGCTGTTCTCTTCTTTCTCGGATTAGTCTTATTGGAATACGGTGAAGATGAGACAACTTCGAACAATCCAACAGAAATTTACTCGCAAGACGAAATTGCTCTGGCAGAATTTCTAGAAACCCGAGAAGCTATTAACGAAGATTTCCTGATAGCACAGAAAAAGCTACTGGAAACTCTCAACAATGAATGGAGGCGATTTTAAGATAGGACGTTGTATTTCTTACAACAACGAACAAGTCGAGCGAATTTAGCTCACCCGACCACTGTTCATCGCTTTCGCATCGCTCCAAAAGTTCAAAATACTTATGATTTGAAATACCCTAAAGCTAAAGTATAGTTGGAGCGTCTAACAAGACAGAAAGGATTTTCAAATGAAAACACAACAAGAGCAAACCAAACAACACGCATCAAAGAAATTCAAAACTATCCTCGCAGACCCACCTTGGGAGATTGCACAAAAAGGCAAGCTTGGTGCGAGTAGGCACTACAATTTGATGAGCTTGGAAGCTATCAAAAATATGCCAGTCGCAGACCTCGCTGAAGACAATGCTTACCTCTGGCTCTGGACATACCCTGCCGCCCTCGAACAATCTTTCGAAGTAGTGCGCGCTTGGGGCTTCGAACCAAAATCCATCTTTACTTGGGTGAAACCTCGACTTGGATTAGGAAATTACCTTCGAAACTGTACCGAACAAATGATTTTTGCGATACGAGGCAAAGCTCCTATCAAGTTCAAAGGGCAAATGAATTGGGGAATGTTCCCTGTTCAAGACCATTCTCACAAGCCTGAAGAAGTTTATTCGATTATCGAACGCTGTTCAGATGGAGATTATTTAGAGCTCTTTGCACGCCGTCCTGTTCCCTCAGATAAAAACTGGAGCATTTGGGGTAATGAAATTAAAAGTGACATTATCATTCCGAACTATCCCGTCCCAGAGTATTCTGAAAATGCTCGAGATTTCACTAACGGAGGCGATGATGAATGAAGAAATTTCTAAGTCTCGCTGTTTCGTTTTTCTTCGGCTCGTGGCTAATTTACCAAGGAGCGCTATTACTTCAAAATATTTGGCTCTTTCTTGTATTGCTGATTGGGGGAATATTAACAGTTGGTTTAATTGGCAAGTACTTTCTAAACAAAAGTAAATGGAGGTAATATGAAAAGACCACACTCATTAGTTTGGCAACGTGTTGAATGGACAAGACCGTTCGCATTTGAAACGGTTTGTGATTTTATGGCACAGCTCAATGGTTTTTCACGCAGACAGCCTTTCATTTGGGAAATTCGATTAAAACAAAATAAAGCCGACTTCCTGATTGGCGCCGACCCATTAGATATCAAATTTCTCAAAAGTATGATGACCGCTCATCATTCTGTCCGTTTCGATAGCGCAAAACGTTCGAAAGTTGCCAGTGCGTACCACTTAACGCTTTCGAAAAACCATTTCGCCCTCCAAACCAAACAAACAGAAAACTTGGTGCGCACTGTCCTCTCGCATTCTGGCTTACTTCGAAAGAATGAAGTTATCATCATTCAATTGGTTGTTGGAAAATCGACATCTCCAAAACCTCTTCCTAAAGATTTACCAAACCCAAACACAACTTTCTGGCAAACTGTGACAGGTAATATTCCTAAATTGTCATCAGATGAAAAAACGCTCCTTAAAGAAAAGCTTCATCATAGCCAGTTTCAGTTGTCAATGCGTTTAGGATTTCAAGCGGAAAGCAAGCCACGAGAACTTCAGTTACTGAAGAGTTTGTTATCCTCCTTTAGACTATTGGAGCGAGCTGAGGCAAAGTTCTCTGCAAAGCCAACTTCAAGCGAAAAAATAAACCACGGCATGATTCCGTGGCACTTCCAAACGATTGTATCAAGCATTGAACTCGCCAGCCTCTTTCTACTACCAGCTGGCAATGCTCCATACACAGGCGTTTTACCTCTTTCGCCTAAAGCTATTTTACCACCACTTGGACTATCTCATCAAGTCCAAAGACCATTTGGATTAAGTTTAGAAAATCCAGCAAGATTTGTGGGAATTTCAGCTCAAAGCGGACTGTCTCACACATGGATCTTGGGTGGAACTGGAAGTGGAAAATCAACCACAATGCTTAACCTCATCTTGGCAGATGCTAAAGAAAATCGCTCTGCTGTAGTGATTGACCCAAAAGCAACTCTTGTCTCAGATATTTTAGAGAGGCTCCCTAAGGGACGAGACCAAGATACGGTCATTTTAGACCCTAGCCAAACTGGGAAAGCCATTTCAATCAACCCATTTGATTTAGTCGCTTTCGGCGTTCCAGCAGAATTAGTTGCAGATATGTTACTTGGTGTCTTTCAAGAAATTTTCGAAGACTCCTGGGGTGTCTACACACAAGATATTCTCTCCCACACTTTTCACACACTGGCAAAAGTTCACGGATCGACTTTACTTGATTTAGTACCACTCTTAACTAACAAAAGTTTTAGATATCAGTTACTGAAAGGTATCTCAGACCCATTTTTATTGGATTTTTGGCAAGGTTATGACAGTTTGAGTGACTCTGCTCGACAGACCATGATTTCACCCGTTCTCAATAAATTTCGAGGGATTTTACTTCGCCCTGCCCTTCGAGGAATCTTAGGAAAATCTTCAAGCAATTTCTCTTTAAAAGACATCTTCGACCAGTCAAAACTATTATTAGTTCCCTTGAATAAAGGAATTATCGGCTCAGAAAATGCCAAATTTATTGGAGCAATCTTGTTAGGGTGCTTATATCAATTAACGCTTCTCAGAGCCAAAGAATCCTTTCGCAAGCCAGTTTTCATCTATATTGACGAAGTAGCAGATTACCTCAAGCTCCCAGTTTCTCTGGACGATGCACTTTCTATGTCTCGAAGCCTTGGTGTTGGTTATATTTTAGCGAATCAGTTTTCAAAACAGTTGTCTAAACAGCTCCGCCACGCCATTTACGCCAACTGCCACAACCAGATTATTTTTGGACTCTCAATGAATGAGGCGAAGGAATTAGCTGGACTCGTCCCTGAACTCTCCGATGAAGATTTCTACAAATTACCGCCTTTTCAGGTCTATGCTAGAGTCTCAATCATAAAGAATACTTTCAAATGGCTATCTGTTAAAACTTTGCCAGCGCCACCAGCTTTTCGAAAGAAAGACGAGATTTATGGTGAGAGTTTCAAACGATACGGCTCGACTCTTAGAGAAGAACCGCCACGCAAAAAACCAGCCAAACCAATTTCAAACATTGGCAGGAAGAAAAAGGAGGTACAAAATGGAACTGATTAAACAAGATTATGAACTGTTAAGTTTACTTAATCATTGTCGTTATATCACAACCAAACAAATTGTTCGGCTGTATTTCCCAGACAACACTCTTAAAACTGCCACAAGGCGAGCTAACCTTTTTACCAAGAAACTATCTAACTTAGGGCTCATCGCCCACCTTGAACGGCGAATTGGCGGTATACGTGCTGGGAGTGGCTCGTATATTTGGTATCTAACACACAAAGGGACTAAGGTGTTGCATGAGATTGAACCAAACGTCAAACTTCGTTTCAAAAATAAATATGAACCGACACAACATCATCTGAAACACCAACTCTTTGTTATGCAGATTTTCGTGGAGTTGAAAACCTTAGATTTAGAAAAGAAAATCACTCTCGAAACCTTTTCCTTTGAACCAAAATGCTGGCGGAGCTTTGAGACCCTACTCTCCAACTCTACACTAAAGCCCGACGCTTTCACAAAATTAACCGTTGGAGATTTCGAAGATAGCTATTTCTTCGAGGCGGATAACGCAACCGAACACATTGGTAGAGTGGTTGCCAAGTGTAAACAGTATATTCAATATTTCAACACTGGAATTGAACAACGAGAAAATGAGATTTTCCCTTTGGTGATTTGGGTTGTACCAGATGAGAAACGCAAGCTAGCAATATTGAATCGTATCAAGGAGGATTTAAATGCTTACTGGGAGCTCTTCACTGTTGTTACTTTAGAGGAATTACCCGATTTTATTCAAGGAGGACGTGATGAATAAAGAACAGAAACTTAAAATCGGCAAAGTGACAGTTGTGATAGTGCGAAAGTTTACAGGAAAAGATAGTCTTGAAAAGAAACTCCAACGCTTGATTCTGGAGAAAGATTAACTGGACTTCCTAGCCCAACAGAGTTATCATGTCAGTGGGTTATAGGTGAATCGAAAGGAGCACGCTATGAACAAAAGTACATTGACAATTAAAGATATCAAAACACAGAATTTGAATATTTTGCCGGACAGGATAACTGCACTCTATTGCCGTTTGTCTGCTGAAGACGCCAACGAGGGCGAGAGTAACTCTATTTCCAACCAGAAACAAATTCTCGCTCAAGTGGCTATGCGTGAAAATTTGCCAAATCCATTCTTCTTTGTGGACGATGGTTTCTCAGGTTCGAATGCTCAGAGACCAGATTTTCAACTGATGATAAACTTGGTTGAATCTGGTAAAATCCAAGCGGTTATCGTGAAAGATTTGAGCCGCCTCAGTCGAGATTACCTCTTAACTGGACAGCTAACAGAAATCACGTTTCCATCGAAAAACGTTCGCTTCATTTCTTTAAATGAGAATCTGGATAGCTCAAAAAGTAACAGCCAAGACGCTTATCTCGCACCTCTAGTATCCTTGTTTAACAACTGGTATTCGCTCCAATGTAGCGAAAAGATTAAGTTATCCAAGCATACCAAGGCAAAATCTGGCGAAAAAATCAGTTGGATTGCCCCATACGGCTATCTCAAAAATCCAGAAAATCCCAAAGAATGGATTATTGATGAGTACGCCAGCCAAATTGTGAAACGAGTATTTAAGGAGTATTTAGCAGGAATGTCATTGATGGAAATTGCTCGCAGACTTCGAAAAGACAAGATTCTGACCCCTGCTAATTACAAGAAAAAGTTGGGACTTTCGAATTATCGGATTATTGAAACAGACCCTTATTACTGGAAAAATCAGATGATTTGCCAGATGCTCGAAAAGGAGGAGTACACTGGGGCGACCATCAATTTGAAAACAGCAAAAGTTTCCTACAAACAACGAAGTTGTAGATTGCGACCTCGAGAAGATTGGTTGATTTTTCCAAACACTCACGAGGCAATTATCTCACAAGAAGATTTTGAAATGGCTCGTAAAATGCTCGGTCATAAGCGAGTTAGCCAGCGACACAATTGGAAAGATAAGCCTGGTCACGAAAATCTATTTGCAGGTTTAGTATTCTGTGAGAATGGACACAAGCTTAGTTTTTGCCCACAACAGAAAAACGACATCAATCTTGACCACTATAAGTGTTATCACTACCGTCGGGCTGGTGATACATGTTCTGGCTTACATTATCTTCGGAAAGAAGTTCTAGAGGAGTTGGTTTTGAAAGACCTCCAGCAACTAATCTCAGCCATTCATTTTGACGAGAAACAGCTTCTTGAAAAGCTGAAATCTCGCTTTGATATTCAAGAGATTAAGAAACAAGATAGTCTCCGTAAACAGTTATCTCGTTTCAAGAAGCGTTCGAAGGAATTGGATACTATTATCCAAAAACTCTATGAAAAGCAACTGCTGGACGAGATTAGCGATGAGAGGTTTCGCAAGTTAACAGATAGCTACGAGAGCGAGCAAGTTGAACTCAACCAGCAAATTGTAAGGCTTCAAGAGGTTTTGATTAGCCAAACTGAATCCAAGGAAAATGTCGACAAATTTATGCAAACCATTCGCCGATACACGAACCTTGAAACCTTGACGACTCAGTTAGTGAATGAGCTAATCGACAAAATTATCGTCCATCAGCCAACAGGACGTGGCAAGAACCGCCAAGTCATGATTGAACTTCATTACCGATTTATTGGAGAACTATAAAACGAGCGAGGTTTTACCTCGCTCGTAAACTAATAACAGATGGACTGCTCGGTGAGTGGTGGATATTTTAACATAAAAGCAGAAAAAAACGCCTTTACAGACGTTAATTTAGGAAACAAAATCAATAACTTTGGCCAATTTCTTAATAAGAATTGCACCAACTAAGAGAGAAGCCAATTCTCCCATAGCAACAGTGAACCAAGTTGCCCAAAATGGTGCCTGAGTAACCAAGGTCAACTCAGCTGCAATTGTCACCATGAAGAATGAGAAGTAAAAGGCAAAGTAAACATGAGCCTTGTCAAAAAGTCCACCTAAAATATCTTGGTTCTTAAATCGGTCGAAGAAATAAACACCTGAACCGACAAAGACCAGTGTCGAGAGACTTCCGACAACCACATCAATCATGTTAAAGCTAAAGAAATTAGCAATCACACAGCCCAAAGTCACGGCAATGATATACTTGCGATTATAAAATCCTAACAGATTGAACATTTCTGCAATTCGGAACTGGTAGGGACCATACGAAATTAAGTTAAAAGGTGGCACAACAGTCAAGACTACATAAAGAGCTGCCACAATAGCAATATGTGTTAAATCACGAACAGTTTGTTTTTTCATTTTTCCTCCATAATCATTATCTTTTTATTATCAACAAAGGATAATATTCCCGTCAAAAGAGCCTGGATCTCACCAAGCTCTCTTTATCATCTAGGAATCATCCTCATCTTTTTTGTGTTTTTTTGCTGTCACTACCATCTCCAGAAAAGCTCTGAATAATAGTAATCACATCTCCTCTCCTACTTTTCAGTTCACCTTGTCTAAGCTCTTGATAGGTCGCATTAAAGATGGCCCCCAAAATCAAAATCCTGGCCAAGAAGATGAACCAAAGCATGAAGACGAAAATCATAATGGATCCAAATAACTTGATATCAACTAATCGACTCAAGGTACGAATCACATAAGTTCCAAACAAGTTGCTTAAATAGCCAATCACTAAAGTCGTAAAGATAGTCCCTGGCATAACATAGCGGATTTTTCGAATCTTCACATTCGGAAGCACAAAATAAAGTACCATCATTCCCAGGAAGACAACTGCAATACTCAGAGGCTGGATACTATTTAAAATAAACTGAGTCATCTTGGAACCAATAGGATAGGTCTGTGTAATAACTCTAAGGACCGACTGAATAATCGTAGACAGCATTAGTGCAAAGGTGAGCAGGAACAAGATGACCAGACTCATGAAACCACCAACAATGTGACTAATAAAGACATCACGGTGTTCTGAAGCACCATATACCTTGTTAATCGCCTTTTGAAGCGAAGACAAGGACTTAATCATTGTCCAGAATCCCGTCAAAGAGGCAACTCCCAACAACTGTCCAGAAGGTGTCGAGAAGATATCCTGAACAACGTTGGCTGCAGGTGCATAGAACTGCTTAGGAAGGTGCTCATTCATAAACTTCAAGAGATCAGTCGTATCAATATTCAGATAGGGAAAGACATTTGCCGCAATGACAATAAGCGGAAAAACCGTCAAAATGAGATAGTAAGCCACTGCGATAGTTGAAATATCTATCTCTGCACTACGATAATGCCTAAGATAAACCTGCAAAGGGCGCCATTGGAGTTTATCCAATAGACGGGACATTAAGCCTTGTCGTTTCATATTAGTAAGTTCTTTCTTCGCCTTGAGAAGTCAAAATTACTGGACCATCCTTAGTGATAACAAATTGGTGCTCATATTGACAAGAAAGTCCACCGTCAAGAGTTTTGTGAGCCCAACCCGTTTCAAGGTCAGTATCGATTTCCCAAGTACCAGTGTTAATCATTGGCTCGATAGTCAAAACCATTCCTTCTTTAAGACGGAGACCTCGTCCAGCCACCCCATAGTTTGGCACCATTGGTTCTTCGTGCATTGTTGGTCCAACTCCGTGTCCAACCAAATCACGAACAACACCGTAACCACGACTTTCAGCGTATTCTTGGATAGCTGCACCGATATCACCGATACGGTTACCGACTACCGCTTGTTCAATGCCAAGGTACATAGCCTCACGTGTTACTTCCATAAGTTTTTTAACTTCGTCAGATGGCGTTCCAATCGCATAAGCCCAACATGAGTCAGCCAAACCGCCAGAATATGATTCCGTGTATTTTTTAACCTGAGCAACATTGTCAAAATCCAATTTTGACACATCAAGGACTGACTTATCGATAGGTTCTGACAAGACCATATCAACCTTCAAGAGGTCACCATCTTTCAAAATATAGTGACGTGGAAAGGCATGTGCCACTTCGTCATTAAGGCCACAGCATGTCGCATAAGGGTAATCCATAATGCTTCCCTCAACCCCAATCTGAAGGGGAAGGACATTCTCTTCTTTACAACGACGACGCACATACTCTTCCACTTCCCACATGTCTACTCCTGGTTTCAAGAGGTCACGTAGACCAATATGAATGCTAGCAAGAAAATCCCCTGCCCTATCCATTGCTTCAATTTCACGTGCTGATTTTAAAGTAATCATTGTTTTCTCCGTTTTCTTTATATCTTTTATTTTTAGTTACTAAGTTTTCTTAACCACAACGACTGATTTGCAGACGGTATGATTTCCGTGACTAACCATAAGGTCCAGATGGGCTCTACGTCTGGTTTCAGCAATAATACTTGGTGTAATCGTCACCTTGTCATCGATCTGAGCTGCCTGAAGAAAGTAAAACATCATCTCTTCAATCACAAGACCATTTTGTTCCTGTTTTTCCATGATACGATAGACAACCTCTTTAACCATCTCTGCAAGAACACCCTGAGTGAGGTTTCCAGAATTGTCAATCATAGTGGGCTCGACCTCAAAGCTGAAAGCATGCTTGTCCTGGTTTAGGTTAGCTATCATTTGATCGCTAAAGGTGTGCAAGTTGCCACGATTATTGTCCTGAAGTTCTTCCAAAACCTGACGACGGGTGATAACACCTAGATAGTGTTTTTCTTCATCCACAACAGGAATGATATCAAAGTCCTCAAAAATCATCTTTTGGGCCACAGTTGCCAGACTAGTCTCAAGTCGTGTCACCGTCGGCTTGGTCATTATTGCCTTGAGCATGGTCGTCGGTTGCTGATTAGACACATCTCGCATGGTCACAATCCCAATCACCTTATCAGCCTCAGACAGAATAGGAAAACGCACCAAGTTCGTCCGTTTCACCAAATTCTGAAAATCCCTGACTGTCATTTCTGGAGTCATGTAGTTGTAGTCTTCTCGTCTGGTATAGACTTGAGCTACAGTCTTGATGTCTGTTTTGATACGGACATTCGAAAGTGCCTGGTTAATCATGGTTGCCACGGTAAAAGTATCGTAAGTTGTTACCATGACTGGAAATTGCTTCAAACGTGAAAGCTCTTTAACCCTATCGGAAACCTGAAAGCCCCCCGTCACTAGAATAGCATTATTGTGTTCTAGGGCAAGCAATTGAATATCCTCACGGTCCCCAACAATAAGAAGATCTCCTTTGGTTAGATAACGGGTGATATTCTCAATAGTCATGGCTCCGATATAGAACTTACTGAAGACACGTTCCAGACCTTCATGACCAGAGATAACCTCAGACTCTGTAATCTCCGCAATCTCCGCAAAGGTCAGCTTATCAAGGCGAACCTGGACTTTCTTTTCAATTCGAACTGTCCCACTCCGAGGACGTGTCTCAACCAACCCTCGATTTTCAGCTTCTTTAATTGCTCGATAGGCAGTTCCATCAGAAACCTGTAAGTGATTCGAAATACTACGCACACTAACACGCTTACCGATAGGTAAGGCCTCTAGATAATCTAGAATTTCTTGATGTTTACTCACAGTTCTCCTCCTTCTCAAAGCGGAGATAATCACGCATGGTACGGGTGTATCGGTCTGCTCCCTTAAAACGGGACACAAGTTTAAAGCCAGACTTCTCTGCTACACGAATCGATGCCTTATTTTCCAAGTGGGCAATAAGAATAATACGATCCATTCCCATAGCTGTCAAAGCCAAATTTGACAGACAAGTAACTGCCTCTGTCATTAAGCCTCTACCCCAGTATGAGGCATTCAAAAAATAGCCAAGCTCTGCAGTCCGTTTCTGGACATCTATCTTTTCAAAACGAACGACGCCAATCATCTTTTCTAACTCTTTATCTACAATAGCCCATACACCTAGAGGCTCCTTCATGAAGTAATGAACCAAAAGGCAATCCGTTTCATGCTGTGTTTGAGTAGCAGGAAAGAAAAATTGTAGATTCTTAGGATTTGATACAATTTCGTGTAAATCAAAACGATCCAAAAAGATGAGTGGTCTAAAAGAAAGGCGCTCCGACTCAAAGAAGGCAAAAGCACCCAGACTAGTCCAAATATCCATGATAGTATTATAACACAGTTTTAGAAATGGAAAAAGGCTCAACCACTAGGGGTTGAACCTTAGACTTAATCTTCAATCAAACGAATATCTGCACCAAGGTCAGAAAGTTTCTCAATGATATTTGAATACCCACGAAGGATAAACTCAATATTGGTAATTTCAGTTTGACCTTCTGCCATAAGACCTGCCGTAACAAGCGCAGCACCTGCACGCAAATCACTGGCTTTTACTGGCGCACCTGAGAGTTGTGTTGGACCATTGTAAACAATTTGTCCACCGAGTACCTGAATATCAGCTCCCATACGAGCCAATTCAGGAACGTGGTTCACACGTTTTTCATAAATTGTATCTATGATTTTTCCTCGACCACTTGCTTTGAGCAATAATGGTGTCATCGGTTGTTGCAAGTCAGTCGCAAAACCTGGATAAGGCGATGTCTTAATGTCAACAGGTTTTAGATCACCTTGCTCTTCCACAAAGATGGCATCTTCTTCAACTGTCATACGAACACCCATTGCTTCAAGTTTAGCAATAAAACTTTCAAGGTGTTCATAAAGAACATTTTTAACCTTAATTCCCTTACCGATAGCCGCGGCCATAGCAATATAGGAACCCGCTTCAATACGGTCTGGAATAACCTGATGACGAGTGCCATGTAAGCTCTCTACACCTTCAATCGTGATGACTTCTGTACCAGCGCCACGAACACGTGCGCCCATATTGTTAAGAAGAGTTGCTACATCAATAATCTCAGGTTCACGCGCCGCATTCTCAATGACCGTACGACCGTCAGCCTTAGCCGCAGCCAACATGGTATTAATCGTCGCTCCAACACTGACCGTATCCATGTAGATATGAGCACCCTTAATGCGTTGACCAGCATCAGTCGCAATACGCATAGATTCGTCTTCATAGGAAATGCTAGCACCCATCGCTTCAAAAGCCTTAAGGTGAAGGTCAATAGGACGTGGTCCCAAATCACAACCACCAGGCAAACCTACTGTTGCTTGACCGTAACGTCCAAGCAAGCTACCGTAGAAATAGTAAGAAGCACGAAGACTGTTAATCTTACCAAATGGCATTGGCATATCCTTAACGCCTCGAGGATCAATTTCGAGTGTTTCGCCATCACGCTTAACAGAACCACCCATTACTTCTATAATTTCAATTAGGTTATCGACGTCGCTGATTGCTGGTACCCCGTCAAGAGTAACCACTCCATCAGATAAAATGATGGCTGGAATCAATGCAACAACTGAATTTTTAGCCCCTGATACTGTAACTTCTCCCTGAAGTTTCTTACCACCATTGATGATAATTTTACGCATACTGTTCAATCTTTCTTATACTGGAATATTAGCTTTTACATTCTACCATAGATTGAGGTGCATGACAAATTAAGAACTCTAACAATTATCGGACAGTTTCACTTGACCATTTAAACCAGCCCTTAAAACGGATGGCTCCGTCTTTATCTGTTCGTAAAATTTTAATGTGGCGTTGCTTAAAACGTTCTATTGTTTCATCATTTGGATGTTTATAACGATTGTTCTCACCAGCTGAAACAAGTGCAAGGGAGGGGTGCAGCTGGTCCAAAAAAGCTTCAGACGAAGAACCTTTTGAACCGTGGTGTCCAGCTTTGAGGACGCTTGCCCTTAAAGTTGGATAGCTAGCCATCAGTTCCTCCTCTCCTTCTTTTTCCAAATCACCGGTAAACAGAAAACTGCTTCCTAATAGCTTTCCGTAAAGAACTATCGAATCATTGTTACCACCATCACCAATTTTATTGGGATAAAGAACCTGTAGATTGCTTCCCATCATAGGTAATTTGTCGCCAGCCTTTAGAGTGTGAACTGGGCATTTTATAGTCCGAAGTCTTTTAACAAAGCTAGACTTAGTCAAAGCCCCCTGACTGACACAGATTTCCTTAATCTTAAAACACTTGGCCACTTCTTCCAAATCACCAATATGGTCTGTGTCCGTATGCGTCAGGACCAGATAATCAATTTGAGACACTCCTCTAGCCTGTAGATAGGGAATCAAGGTTTTCTCCGCATTGCTCGTCTGGCTAGACTCTTGCCATTTTTCCTTAGTTCCAAACGTCACCTTGCCACCCACATCAATTAGGATGGTATCACCTTTCATACTCCTCAGAAAAATACTATCTCCCTGACCAACGTCAACCACAGTCACCTCATTGGTTAAAGGATGTTTGACCCAGACCATCAAAAGTCCAAAAATCATCAAAAGGCAAATCCTAAACTGAGGCTTTTTCCAAAAATCAAAGAGCATAACCAATACTGCTATCATCAAGCCAAACTGAAACAAACTAGGTTTCCCTAAAATCAAAGGTTGACCTATCCAGGATTGTATCCAAGTCAAAAAGGACTCCATCCATTCAAAAAGTGGGTTGATTTGAGAGAAGATTACCAATCCTGAGAGGGCAAAGAATACTGTCAATACAGGCAAGAGAAAGCTATCAAATACAATTGAAAAGATTGCAGTGAGAATCAAACTAACTGGTTGAAAAGTCCCATAATAGTAGGTTAAAAAGGGTAAAATCCCAATACTCAATACCAAGCTCGTATAGATTGATTTCTTTAAAGATGACAAGTCCTCAAAATCAAACAAACACAACAAGAAGGCATAGGAACAACTTAATACACCTCCCACTGTTAAGAGAAAATGAGGTAACAAGAGAAACAATAGAAGCAAGGTTATTCCCATATTGTCCAGTTTTTTAATACCAAACTCAGCCAGCAAACTTTGAACCAAGGAACGTAGGACTGAAGCTGTCCATCCTGTCATTAAGCCATAACATAAGGAAAAAGGCAGCAAGACGATAAATAGATAATCTTTAGGAAGACCTAAGCGTAGGAGACCGTAGCGAAACCACCCCAGAAAAAAGCCCACTTGCATCCCCGAAAGTGCGAATAGATGAATAATACCTAAACTTGTGTAAAGCTGGCTCTGCTCATCGAACTCCTTATCCAAATATCCAAAGAGCAGGCCTGTCATATAGTGTCTCATAGGACTAGGAAAGTGCGTCTGGATATGAACCAAAGCCCTCCTCCTCAGTTGATGGAAAAAAGTTAGGGGAGATAGAGATTTTTGAGGTACCACTTGGTCCAAGCGCTCAATCTGAGCGATTCGATAAATACCTTGACTGGCTAGATAAGACTGATAATTAAACCCTTGAAAATTACGTTGACCAGTTGCTGGGGTTAACGTAATTTTCCCTTTTAATACTAGCGTTTGGCTAGCAGTCTTGAAAAAATGCTGCTCCTTCTCAGATTTGAGTCGGTAAAAGACCTGATAGTTTTGTCCCTTGGCCTTACCGATAGCGGATAATTGCTCACCATTAACCGATAGCGTATCAGCAATCAGAGTCACCTGATTGATTTCAGCAGGGGCTTGTTTATCTTGTATGCTAGCTCTGTGGTGCAAGAATAAAAAGTAGACCAAAAAGAAACTACCTACAAGTCCCACCAACTTTAGGGCTGTCTTATTCTTCCAATGATGCTTCAAAAAACAGACCATAAGAAAGACAAAAGTCCCAATAGCGTAAACATTAGTGACAAAAATCGTAAAATAAAGGGCAGCTATTAAAAGAGACAAGGAAAAAAGATTGATTGGAGCTTTTTTAAGCCACATAGAGGGACTCTCTGATTTTATCTAATGTTTTATCTCCAATTCCTGAGACATTTTTCAAGTCATCTACGGATTGAAAGCCTCCATGACTTTCACGATAGGCGATGATATCCTCTGCTCGCTTAGCTCCAATTCCAGAAATGGTTTGCAATTCCTCTGCAGTCGCTGTATTTAAATTAATTTTCCCATCCTTAGCATTAGTTTGCCCTCCTTTGTCAGAAACCTGACTAGTTCCTGATTGACCAAGGACAGAAAGGTTTTCATCCTTAGTTGCCACATAGATAACCTCTTCGTCTGACAAGCTTGCGGCTAAATTAACACTCTTAGCATCCGCATCCTCGGTCATTCCCCCAGCGGCTTTGATGGCGTCAGTCACCCTAGCGCTTGCTTTTAAAGTATAAACACCTGGATTGGCCACAGCCCCCTTAACATCCACTGTTACTTTTGACTTATCCTTTTCACTTTCTTCAGTCTTTGACTGAGAAGATACTTCAGTAAGTGATTTTGACCCTTCTTTGGATGAGGAGGTTGACAATGTTGTCACATCTGTATAAGACGTCTCCGCCTCCATGCTGTTGCCGGCACCACAAGTCATCCATAGAAAGAAGCAAAAAATCACCATTAGTACAGCGATGACACTCACAAACAGACGATTATCTTTGACATAGGTTAGAATCTTTTCCTTCACGCTATTCTCCTTAATTGATATATTTTCTTTCTTATTCGTAAAAAATTTAAAAAATACATCAAAAAGTAAAAAACTCCATCAGATCTATGTCTGATAGAGTTTTTAGCTTATTTCTGAGTTTCTTTGGCACGATGTTTTTCAGGATTCCAAACAAAGCTAGCTACATATGAGAAAGCCATGGTCAAAAGTACCGCAATGATAGCCACAATACCGAGAGGTACTCGGTAAATATAAGTCAAAGGATTGGGTTTCTTGCCTGTTTGATAGCTCAAAGCTTCCTCATCAAGGCGATCAAATTCAGACTGGATACGACGAGCAACCTCTTGGATATTTTCGTCATTCAAACGCTTCAAATCTGAAATATCAATAGGATTACCATAGTTCATATCCACACGTTCACCTGTCAAGAGCCCCTTGAGTTCACGAGGTCCTTGATAGACAACCGGCATAATCTTAACCTTAGCCATCTTAGCGATAACTGCAACCCCACCCTTAACATCAGATGAATGGCGGCTACCACTTGGAAACATAATCAAACTACGGTTACTCTTCTTAAGCATGTTAACAGGGTACTTGATAGCTTCTTGACCAGGATTTTCACGGTCAATCGGGAAGGCACCACACATACGAATCCACCAACCAAAGATACGATTCTTGAAAAGTTCTTTCTTAGCCATGAAAATAAACTGCTTAGGACGAGCTGAGAAAGCCATATAAACAGGGTCCCACCAAGTTCGGTGTGGAGCTACCAAGATATAGTTCTCGTCCTTACTCAATAACTTGTCACGATTGTGATAATGGGCATTGCCATTAATAATCCATAGAAGGAAGACAACAAGCCCACGTAAATAAGCGTAAAACACGTTTTTACCTCTTTTTCTACAATTTTTTAACTATTATACCAAAAAAAGGAGTGCTTTTTCATCGAATTTCTTTGTAAAACAATTGAAAATGTTGTGGCACTTTCTAATAGTTTGAGCTATAATGTAACTATGAAAAAATGTATTGAGATTATAGGGAAAAACAGGAAGGCACTTAATCTATGCCTTATTATTGCTAACTTGGCCGTACTGGCTATTCTAGGCTTTGTCTTGTCACAACGCCACAGCTCTAAAGCTGAACAAGTAGCTCAGACTGAAAAAACTGAACAAGTAGCTAACGGAGCAAGTTCTTCTTCAGAACAAGCTAAAGAAAACGACAAAACACAACTCAAAAAGGGTAGTAACCATAGCATTGAAGCCTCTGATTATGCCTACGACGTTACTGCTGTTAATAACACTATCCGTGGTGTATCTCAAGATGTTGACGATAAGGTTGTCTTTTTAACCTTCGATGACGGAATTGATCCTACTTTGACACCAAAAGTCATGGATATCTTGAAAGAATACGGTGTTCATGCCACATTCTTCCACATTGGGAATACCATTAGTCAGGAAAATGCGGACATCCTCAAACGCCAAATTACAGAAGGACACGCTATTGCTAACCATAGCCTAAGCCACAACTTTAACCTACTTTATCCTGGGCGTGTTCCAAACCAAAGTCAAATTGTTTCTGAAGTTGACCAAACCAATGCCAATTTCCAAGCCATCCTAGGTAAGGACTTTAAAACAAGAATTTTCCGTTACCCTGGTGGTCATATGTCATGGCAAGGATTGGAGGCAACTGACCATGCTCTCGCCAATCAAGGTATCCAGTGGATTGACTGGAACATGCTCTGTGGAGATGCAGAACCACTCTCTGTTCGTCCAACCACATCTGAAACTATGATGGCCTACATGGATGGTTCTCAACAGTATTTCCCTGAAAGTCATGTTAAGGTTGTCCTTATGCATGACACTGCTGGTAAGGAGCTGACTGTTCAGACCCTTCCACAAATTATCGAATATTTCAAAAATCAAGGATATACCTTCGGTGTCCTAGAGTAATCACTCGCAACAGTTCCTTTGGGAGCTGTTTTTTGTTACAATTAAAAATATGACAAATCCAATTTTAAAAGATGGAGAACGCATTGACCAACTCTTCTCCACAGATGTGAAAATCATTCAAAATAAGGAAGTCTTCAGCTATTCTATTGATAGCGTCCTCCTCTCTCGGTTCCCAAAAATTCCAAAGAAGGGCTTAATCGTCGACCTCTGTTCAGGAAATGGGGCCGTTGGCCTCTTTGCCAGCACACGCACCGAGGCACCGATTACCTTGGTTGAGTTGCAAGAACGCCTGGCTGATATGGCCAAGCGTTCCGTAACTCTTAATCAACTAGAGAATCAGGTGACTGTTGTCAATGACGACCTAAAAAATTTGCTTGACCATGCCCCACGATCTCAGGTGGACCTTATCCTCTGTAACCCTCCCTACTTTAAGGCGACCGAAACGTCTAAGAAGAATCTGTCAGAGCACTACCTCTTGGCGCGTCACGAAATCACGACGAATTTGGAAGAAATTTGCCAGGTCGCACGTCATGCCCTCAAATCTAATGGACGCATTGCCATGGTGCATCGCCCTGACCGCTTTTTGGATATCATCGACACCATGCGCCAGTATAATCTAGCACCTAAACGCATTCAGTTTATCTATCCTAAGATGGGACGTGAGGCTAACATGCTCCTGATTGAAGCCATTAAAGACGGCTCGACAGATGGCTTGAAAATCCTTCCACCTCTCTTTGTGCACAAGGAAAATGGTGACTATACCGACGAAATCTTTGAGATTTACTTTGGAAAAAAGGCTGAAGGTGAGTCCTAAACGATGACAGAAAAGGATAGCAAGGCCTACATGTATGTGGTTGAGTGTGCCGACGGCACCCTCTATACAGGCTACACCACAGATGTCGAACGCCGCCTCAAAACCCATAACTCAGGCAAGGGCGCTAAGTATACCAGAGCTCGCCTACCAGTTAAACTCCTCTACTCAGAAGCCTTCCCCAGCAAGCCAGAAGCCATGAGCGCCGAAGCACTCTTTAAGAAAAAAAGCCGAGAGAAAAAACTGGCCTATATCAAAGAACACACGGAAAAATAACCGTGTGTTTTTTGACTTTACTTGATACAACTACTTCTACTTTCTAATAATAACTATTTTATACTTATAATGTTTGCGCTTTCATAAAAAATACTATAATTAGGAACTTTGAAAAAGTTCGCTGACGTCCGCACTCACCTAAGGGAAGTCTCAAAAAATAGGTTTATAAAAAAACACTCTATTTTCATAGAGCGTTTTTATTATTTATTTATCACCCTTGTTACGGATAACAAAGCCGTTTTTCTTTTCGCTTGAGGTACGGTGCGGGCGTTTGTTGCCACGGTTTTCGAAGTCACGGCTATTTTTCTTAGACTTGCGTTTGAAGTCACGACGGCCACCGTCTCGGTCATCGCGGTTACGGTCACCACGGTATCCACCACGACGGTTGTTATCGCGACCGCGGTTGCCACGGCCACCTTTGCCGCCTTTACCGCCAAAGCCACCACCTGATGGTTTGAATGGCAATGGTTTTTCACGCGCAATTTCCACTTCTGGCATTGTCTCTGGATCTTGAACGGTCAAGCTCAAGATGTAAAGGGCCAATTCTTCAGGTGTGAATTCTTGAGCCAATTTAACCGCATCGCCCTTGAACTTGTCAAAGTTAGAACGGATAGCTTCATCCGCAAAGTCACGTTCGATTTTCTTAAGGGCAACTTTCTTCTTAGCCTGGAAGGCTTCTTGAGCTGTTGGTGGCTTAAGACCTTTCATGCGTTTCTTAGTCAAGTTTTCGATGATTCCCAAGTAACCCATTTCGTTTGGAGCAACGAAAGTAATCGATTGACCTGATTGGCCTGCACGGCCTGTACGTCCAATACGGTGAACGTAGCTTTCTGGATCTTGTGGAATATCATAGTTGTAGACGTGAGTGACACCTGAAATGTCAAGACCACGCGCTGCAACGTCTGTGGCAACCAAGATATCGATTTGGTCGTTCTTGAAGTCACGGATAACACGAAGACGTTTGTTTTGGTCAAGGTCACCGTGGATACCTTCTGCACGGAAACCACGAAGTTTCAAACCACGTGTCAACTCGTCCACACGACGTTTGGTACGTCCAAAGACGATTGACAACTCTGGTTGGTCAACATCCATAAGGCGAGTCATGGTATCAAACTTCTCTTGTTCCTTCACTCGGATAAAGTATTGGTCAACGTTAACATTGGTCAATTCTTTAGCCTTGATTTTCACATGCTCAGGATCTTTCATGAACTGAACGCCAATACGTTTGATGGCATCAGGCATAGTTGCTGAGAAGAGAAGGGTTTGACGTTCTTCTGGTACTCGGCTAATGATAGCTTCAATGTCTTCAAGGAAGCCCATGTTAAGCATTTCATCAGCTTCATCCAAAATCAAAGTCTCGATATTATTGAGTTTAAGAGCCTTACGTTTGATAAGGTCAAGGAGACGACCTGGTGTCCCTACAACGATGTGGGCACCTGAACGGAGGGCCTTGATTTGTTTTTCAATGCTAGAACCACCGTAGACTGAGCGAACTTTAACGCCCTTGTCACGACCAAAACGGAAAAGCTCTTCTTGAGATTGCACTGCCAACTCACGTGTTGGGGCAATCACAAGGGCTTGGATTGTATTTTCTTCTGTACGAATTTTATCTAGGGTAGGCAAACCAAAGGCAGCTGTTTTACCAGTACCAGTTTGGGCCTGACCGATAACATCCTTACCTTCAAGAGCGAGTGGAATCGTCAACTCTTGGATAGGTGATGGCTTTTCAAAACCGGCAGCTACAACAGCTGATTGGATGTCTTCTGATAGGTTTAAATCTGTAAATTTCAAAGTATTCTTCTTTCTATTTGAAGGCGGTGCGAAGCCACCTTATGAGACTTGGTTGTGTAGTATGTTAACTACCTGTATTTAATAGTCGTTTATTTTAACAACTCATCTAGTCTATCATATTTAAGAATAAAAAGACAGTGAATAACGTTTTAAAACCGCCTCCAATTTGAGAAGACGGTTTCACTCACTAATTATTATTTATGGACCAACCAACGCAGGTAGCGGGCCAAGACCAAACAAAGAATCGCACTACCGATAATGATGAAAATCCAGGCTGGACTGACAGTCATAAACGGTAGAGGAACATTCATCCCAAAGAAACCGGTAATAACGGCAAGCACTCCTAAGAGTACCTCAATAATGGTCAGATTGCTCAAGTTGTTGTTCAAGTTGTTGTTTAGGATATTGTCATAAGAACCTGATAGGTGCTGTAAGACCTTAGAAATAAGATCCGTCATGGCAACCAACTGCCTGGCTTCAATCATGGCATCATCAAACTGCTCTTTTTCGACCTCA
Source organism: Streptococcus sp. CCH5-D3 (assembly GCF_001556435.1). Lineage (NCBI taxonomy): Bacteria > Bacillati > Bacillota > Bacilli > Lactobacillales > Streptococcaceae > Streptococcus > Streptococcus sp. CCH5-D3. The sequence continues at coordinate 26,671 of NZ_LSIW01000069.1, read as the reverse complement.
TTGAGACGACGATAAATGGCGTGCCCCTTGATGTGTTCCAATAGAAGACGGTTTTGTGTGGCTGCAGCCACCAAATAGACCATGCCTATTTCCAAATCTGAAAGATCGTAAAGATTCTTACTCGTCGTTGTCTGTCTTAGGCGTCGACTAACCTCATCTTTTTGCTGATCCAAACATTCAATGACGGGATAGTAGGCATTTGAAATCATCTCAAGTCCTGCAAAGAGCAATTTGTAGATAGACAAATCCTCATGGTTATCCACATAATCTTGCATCTTGCTTATCACATAAGCGTTATCCTCGTTACTAATGGTCACCAAACGCGTATCTTGAACAATAAAGGTCAGAGGAATGGTTTCATAGTATTCCTTGTCCTTTTCAAGTGCCAGAACGTTATAGATAAAGGTGATTGTCCCATTCTCACGATTGTAGTCCATGTGAGCTCGTTCATTTTTATCCAAAGCATACTCTATGGTTTCCTGATCAATATCATACTTGGTATAAAGATAGGATTGCTCAGAAATAATATCTGAGTCGATATTAATCCAGTGACGCTTATAACCCAGTTCTTTTTCAATAAACATTTTTCTTCCTCATTACTCTAGTACTGCTGCTGCCAAAGCTTGTTGGATTTCAAAGACATTATTATCACTCTTAAATTGAAGCACTTCTGCAGGCTCAAGTGCTGATGAAATCCAAATCTTAAGTTCAGCATCTAGGTCAAAGTGCCCCGAACTTTCTACAGTAAAACGAGAAATCGAGTGATAAGGGATAGACTTGTAAGAGGTTTTCTTCCCTGTGACACCTTGTTTATCGACTAAAATCAAGCGCTTCTCTGTAAAGACAATCAAGTCACGAACTAAAACATAGGCTAACTCCACCTGTTCACCTGGAATTAAGATACCTTCCAATTGGCGCTCAACCTTATCATTATCTTTTTTAGATGCGTTACCAAGCAGTCCTGAAAAAAGTCCCATAGTTGTTTCTCCTTTTTTATTGTAAAGATAATCCTTGCTTTAACTATACCACAATTTTAGGATTTCAGACACTTGCAGAAATGGGTTTCTAGTAGTACAATTAAAGAGTCACAAGAGGAGCAATTGCTGAGAATGGCTAGCTTGATTTTTTCGTCAAGACCTGCCTAAACTCTTACCACCTGATCAGGTTAGGACCTGCGTAGGGATGTGTCTCAAAATAGATTGAAATAGAGGAACTTCTATGACGTCGTTTTGATGTGGCAAAAAACAGCCAATCAAGACGATTGGTATAGGAGGTTTTTTATGTCGAAAACAAATATTCGGCCAATGATTGAGGTTGCCCTTTTTGCAACCATTGCTTATATCCTGGACCTAGTCACCCAGCCCATGTCACTAGGCCCTTGGATTTCCCTTTCCTTTAAAATGGTGCCCATCTTTCTCCTCAGTTTTCGCTGGGGCTTAAAAGCTGGTGCTATGGGAGGTCTTATCTGGGGACTACTTCAAGTGGTGACAGGACAGGCAGCCGGTGGTTGGCTAACCTTAACACAAGGTTTTCTGGAATATTTTGTCGCCTTTAGTCTGATTGGTATCAGTGGTGTGGTCAAACCAGCCCTTGATAAAGCTATTAAAGAAGGCAATAAAGTCAAGTCTCTGATGGTGATTACTGAGGGGATTCTGCTTGGTAGCTTTGCTCGTTACCTCATTCACTTTATAGCCGGTGTCATCTTTTGGGGAAGCTATGCCCCTAAAGGACAAAGCCCTTATCTCTATTCATTTATTGTCAATAGCTCATCCTTCCTTGGAGAAACATTGGCCAGCCTCATCGTTTTCTTCGCCCTACAACGATTCCTAGGCAGGTTACTAAATACAGAAAAATAAAAGAAACCATCGGATAGTCTTATGTGACAGTCCTATGGTTTTTCTTGTTTTCATAACATATTACGACACGAAGTCAGACGGCTAGCTAGCCACAAGATAGGGGCTAGTGTCAAAAAATGAACGATTTGCACTAACTATACATAGTTGAGATGTAGTTTCTAACAACTAAACAAAATATGCTAATAACTACATGCCACAGTAGTTAATTTGGCGCTCCATTACTCGTCTTTTCCTTAAATTTTAACTGAGAATATTATTATCCAACTAAGATAACAATAATTCCTTCGCAAACTAAAACAACCAATAACAACAATTTTTGTTTCTTCATATTAATTACCTCACTTTTGTTTTACTGTATTTTATGTTAAGATACAAAAAAACATATATATTCCCATATGTGCAAACTGGAGGTTTTCCATGCAAAAATTTGGAGAAGTTTTAAAAAAATTTCGTGAATCAAGAGGGTTACGATTAAAAGATATCGCAAAAGCAGGTATTTCAACGTCTCAACTATCCCGTTTTGAAAAGGGACAGACAGATTTAACCATTTCAAAGTTTATGTTGATCTTAGATGAAATTAATATGCCTATTGACGAATTTATGTATGCCGTCCATGATTTTCATCGTGATGATCTGAATGAGCTATTGTCAAAAATTCGACTTTTTGTATCGACTCATGATATCGATGGATTAAAGAAGTTACTTAATTCTCAATTAGAGTCAGAACCTAAACGAGAGAAGTTTCATCACATTAATACTATTTTATTAAAAATTCGCTTGCAGGATTTATCGGGAGAAAGCTATTATACACAGCAAGACCTAACCGATTTAACCGATTATCTATTTAGTGTTGAGTACTGGGGTTATTATGAATTATTGATTTTTGCAAATACCTTAGATGTGTTGAACCATGAGACTCTTATGGTTTTGGCAAAGGAGATGTCTAGAAGGTCTGATTTTTACAAAGAGATTCCTAATAATCGACGCATGATATCAACCATGTTATTAAATGTTTATATTACATGCATAGAAAGAGAAGAACTCATTGATGCACTGTATTTTGAAAAACAATTAAACCAATGCTTTTTTATCGAGACTGAAATTTATGAACGATTGGTTTTTCAATATGCACAAAATTATTATCAATATAAAAAAGAAGGAAATAATCAGTCCATTATCGAAATGAAAAAATATATTGGGGCCATGAAATTGGCAGGGAGCGAGCATATTGCAAAGACTTATGAAGCACATTTGAAAAAATTGATAGAGGAAAATAGTTAGAAAGCATATATGGGAATTTATTAAATAAGATTATTATTCTTGTAAAATTATTTTGTTTAATAAATATGTGAATCCAATTTCATTTCCAGATTTGGTAACCGATATGGAGAAACGATATGTCTAAATCCTTTCTGAAATTACTTCTCTCTCAATTATTTGCTAATTTAGCTGATATTTTCCTCAGGGTATCTCTCATCGCAAACATCTACGTCATTACAAAATCCGTTATTGCGACTTCAATGGTTCCGATTCTAATCGGATTGTCAGCTTTCGTGGCAAGCCTTCTAGTGCCATTGGTGACTAAAAAACTAGCCCTAAATAGAGTGCTTTCATTCACTCAATGTGGAAAGACTTTTCTATTAGCAATACTCCTTGTGATGCTCTTTAAGGCTCAATTTGTTCCAGCCTTAGGAATGTATATCTTTGTTGTCGCTATTTCTATCTTAGATGGCTTTGCGTCGCCCGTATCTTTTGCCATGATTCCTAGATATGCCACAAATTTGGGAAAGGCAAATGCTGCCTTATCAATGAGTGGTGAGGGAGTGCAATTGATTGGTTGGGGACTGGGAGGACTCCTTTACGCTTCGGTTGGCCTATTTTCTACAATGATGATAGTCCTATTTCTTTATCTTCTTTCTACTTCTGTGATGCTCTTTCTCCCTCAGGCTAAAATAGAGCAGTTAGAGGCGGAAACTAATCTGGATACTCTAGTAAAAGGATGGAAGTTAGTTGCAAAAAATCCTAAATTAAAGTTATTTGTCCAAGCAAATTTATTAGAGGACTTCTCCAATACAATCTGGGTATCATCTGTAATCCTTGTTTTTGTAACCGAGGTATTAAAACAAACTGAAAGTTACTGGGGCTACTCAAATACAGCCTATTCCCTTGGTATCATTTTAGGTGGAATAATTGTCTACAAACTATCCGAAAAGTTTTTAGCTCATAAGTGGAAAAGTATTCTCTTTCCACTCTTAGCAATGGCGACCATCACAGCCAGTATCCTCTTTTTCTCAAACACACAAACATTTTTAATTTTCTCAAGTTTAATCGGCTTCTTTTCTCAGTTAAAAGAAGTCCCTGAAAGTGTCTTTCTTCAGGAAACTGTGGATGAAAATCAGTTAGTACATGTTTATTCTGTATTTGAAGTCATTTCAACCCTTGCTTTTTCAGTTTTCGTCTTTCTGATGAGTTCTATTACTGAAAGTTTTGGAATTACAACAAGTTTCTGGCTATCATCAATTTGCATACTTTTGGAAGCTGGCTTGATTTATCATAATCGTGATTATCTAAAGTAATTAATCATAACTATACTTGATAACTATTAGGTTTATAAAAAATATAGGACTATCTGATTAGATAGTCCTATATTTTGTGTTGTTTTAGAGACGTGGCATAGATATCATTATTAAGATATTACGACACGAAGTCAGACGAATCGATATTATTCGTCTGACGCAGTTAGTGAGACGGCTAGCTAGCCACAAGATAGTAGCTAGCGTCAAAAGATGAACGAATTACATAAACTATACATAGTATTACGACATGAGAAAACGGAAACTATATTTTTCCGTTTTCGAGTTAGTAAGGGACTTAGCCACGGTCTCATAGTATGTAGTGTAGATATCATTATTAAGATATTACGACACGAAGTCAGACGAATCGATACTATTCGGCTGACGTAGTTAGTGAGACGGCTAGCTAGCCACAAGATAGTGGCTAGCGTCAAAAGATGAACGATTTAAAATCGTCATCTTTTGTGCCGTATTACATCTTCTCTTCCAATGTTACATCTGGATATTTATCCGCAAACCAACGGAGGGCAAAGTCATTTTCAAAGAGGAAGACTGGTTGGTCAAAACGGTCTTTTGCCAAGATATTTCGGCTTGATGACATGCGTTCGTCAAGATCCTCAGGTTGAATCCAACGCACAGTCTTTTTACCCATTGGTGTCATAACGACTTCAGCATTGTATTCATTTTCCATACGGTGCTTGAAGACTTCAAACTGAAGTTGACCAACAGCACCAAGCATGTATTCACCTGTTTGGTAATTGGTGTAGAGCTGGATGGCTCCTTCTTGCACCAATTGTTCGATTCCCTTGTGGAAAGACTTCTGTTTCATGACGTTCTTAGCAGCAACTTTCATGAACAACTCGGGCGTAAAGGTTGGTAGTGGCTCAAATTCAAATTTGTTTTTACCTACAGTAAGAGTATCACCAACCTGGTAAGTACCTGTATCGTAAACCCCGATAATATCTCCAGCCACGGCATTTTCGACATTTTCACGGGACTCGGCCATAAACTGAGTGACGTTAGAGAGCTTAGCTCCTTTACCTGTACGGGTTAGGTTAACACTCATACCGCGCTCGAATTCACCAGACACGATACGAACAAAGGCAATACGGTCACGGTGACGTGGGTCCATATTGGCTTGGATTTTGAAAACAAAACCAGAGAAATCCTTGTTGAGAGGATCAATCTCGTCACCATCCACTGTCTTGTGGCCATGTGGTTCTGGTGCAAATTTGAGGAAGGTATCGAGGAAGGTTTGAACCCCAAAGTTAGTAAGGGCAGAACCGAAGAAGACCGGTGTCAATTCACCTGCTAAAATAGCTTCCTCAGAGAATTCATTACCCGCTTCTGTCAAGAGTTCAATATCTTCTTTAGCTTGCTCATAGAATGGGTTGTTGGCAAAAAGGGTATCACCATCTTCAATCTTGGCAAAGCGCTCGTCACCTTTATAGAGCTCCAAGCGTTCGTTATAGAGGTCATAAAGTCCTTCGAAGGCTTTACCCATACCGATAGGCCAGTTCATTGGGTAGCTGGCAATACCAAGCACTTCTTCCAACTCTTCCAAGAGGTCAAGTGGCTCACGTCCATCACGGTCCAATTTGTTCATGAAGGTGAAGACAGGAATACCACGGTGTTTGACAACTTCGAAAAGTTTTTTGGTTTGGGCCTCGATACCTTTGGCTGAGTCAACGACCATGACGGCAGCATCAACCGCCATAAGGGTACGGTAGGTATCTTCTGAGAAGTCCTCGTGCCCTGGGGTATCAAGGATATTGACACGTTTGCCAGCATAGTCAAACTGCATCACAGATGAAGTTACTGAGATACCACGTTGTTTCTCAATATCCATCCAGTCTGATTTGGCAAAGTTTCCGGTTTTCTTACCTTTTACGGTACCAGCTTCACGGATTTCACCCCCAAAGTAAAGCAATTGTTCAGTTATTGTTGTTTTACCGGCATCGGGGTGAGAGATGATGGCAAAAGTACGGCGTTTTTTGATTTCGTCTTGAATGCTCATAGTTTTCTTTCTTCTTTAAAAATTATCTTTTTGTTACTTTTCCTTAGTGGTATGGATGTCAGCACCTTCTTTGTAAATCTCAAAAATCCCATGTCCCAGAGCTACTAATAGCAATAGGGTTTTTACCAGAACGAAAAGCAAGATCGTTGTAGCTCTTCTTTCAGAAAATTTCTGTCTTTTGAAAGCTACATTTGTTGTCAAGGCTTGCGATAATTCTCGCAGGCACAGCACTTTTATTATATCCAAATTACAGTTTGAAAGCAATTCTGAAAGCGTTTTGTGTTAGAATAAAACAAATAAATGAAGAAACACGCTATCAACTTTCTGATAGCGTGTTTCTTCATTTATTTAATATTTCTCTTCAAATTGCTCCAGACCTTTTTTCATGATTATCATGAGAATAATCAGAGCTCCTGAAACAGCAAGGTATTTGACAAGTAAGGGAGTTCCCATAATAAATGGTGTGTGTTTAAGCATGCCATAGTTTCCACCGATGGTCTGATTAACTATTACTAAAGCTAGATTTAGTAATAAGGTAGCCACCACAATCATCCGCTTGCTGATGGGATGGATTTTATAACTGTTAAAAATGACATTGAGGCTATTGACCAGTAGGGCATAGTGACCAATTAGGAAAGAAAAGCCTGTGATATGTGGAAACTCATAGGGATCAAATACTGGATAAATCAATGCACAGTAAGTCCCGACAACTCCCATAATAGCGAAATAGCTCTTTATTCTACTATTTTTCAGGAGGAGAACAGCAAACATGGCCATGCGGCAATGGTAAAGGGGCAAACTAATGTAAAGTGGAAAGCCCTGCCAGAGGTACCAAGTATAGAGGGCAAAGAGTTGAATGGCTTGGATAGTGAGAAAGGTCCAACGCCATATCTTATTCTTATACCAACGCCAACTCAAGTAACTCAAAAGTACCATCGCCAAAAGCATAAGCAAATAATAGGGCAAAGGTATCTGGGGTGGATGAGTTTGGGTGGTTGTCAAAAAATCCTTCATTCTCTTCTCCTGATGAAATTACTATGCCTGCTATTATATCAAATTTCAGTGTAAAGCAAAAACCTGCTTTAGAAAGCAGGTTAGAGAACTTAATCCTTGGCTTGGAGTTCTTCCACAACCTTAGCTAGATTCATAGAGTTAGAGCCCTTGAGCAAGATTTGATCGTGCTCACCTAGGCTTTCTTTGATTTGTTTGACCATAGCGTCAAATTGGTCTTCGTCAGCTGTTTTCTTGAAATAATAAACATGACCAAGAGGGAACATTTGACTAGCAAGTTGTGACAATTCTGCAATGTCTTCACCGTAGAAAATCACCGTATCAATAGCATCTGGTGTCAGACTTAGAATCATCTGTGTGTGAAGTTGAACAGACTGTTCACCGAGTTCTTTCATATCGGCTAAGACAGCGATTTTCTTGCCTCCTTCATTCTTAGGAATAGCTGAGAAGGTCTCCAAAATGAGCTTCATGGCTGTTGGATTGGCATTGTAGACATCTGAAAGGATGTCGGCACCGTTAGCCGCTTTTTTCCATTCGGTACGATTCTTTGTCAGCTGTAAGTTAGCAAGAGCTGAGAGGATATTTTCTTCAGTTACACCCAAATGTTTTGCGACATAGGCAGCAACCATGGCATTTGTGGCATTGTATTTTCCAGTAACTGGCAAGGTAACTTGTCCGTCTAGGAAATTTGTTGAGAAGGTGAGGTGATCCTTGAATTCTGTTAACTCAGAGACTGTAAGCTCTGCACCTTCTCCAAAGCGTACCACTTTAAGATTGCTTGGCAAGAATAGATCGACGATAGGATCACTAGGTACAAGCAAGAGGCTACCATCAGGCATACCGTCTTGCATTTGCATTTTACCTTGAGCAATCTTGTCACGGCTACCAAAGAATTCCAAATGAGCCTCTCCGATTAAGGTAACAACAGCTGTTTTTGGCTTCGCCAAGGTTGACAAGAGGTGAATGTCTCCCATGTGGTCTTGCCCCATCTCAAGGACGATTTTCTCTGTATCATCAGGCATGTGGAGGGCTGTATAAGGAAGACCAATCTCATTGTTGTAATTACCTTGGGTCTTGTAAGTACGATAGGTTGTGGCCAAGATATCATGAATCATGTCCTTGGTCGTTGTCTTACCGTTAGAACCAGTCACCGCAATAACGTCAACACCAGTCTTTTCAAGATAGTAGGCAGCCAGTTTTTGGAAGGCTTCAAGAGCATCATCGACTAGGATGTGGGCTTGATCAGCTGGCAATTCTTTTTCTGTGAATGTCGCTAAAGCACCATTGTCAAAGGCTGTTTGGATAAAATCATGTCCATCACGCGCACCTTTGAGCGGCAAAAAGAGGTCGCCCGCTGTAATCTTACGGCTATCAAACTCAATTTGGTTAATGGCAACATCTTCATAGGCTGTGACATCATTTTTAGCGCCAACAACCTTGGCAATTTCATGGAGTGTCAGTTTCATCTTAAAATCCTCTGTTTTATTTTTACAAGTCTGGCAAGAAATAAAATTTTCTTGCCCGCAATCACTCCCAATTATATCACAAATCAGGCTAGCTTTTGCTTGGGAGATGAATTTGTTACAATGGTTGATGAGAGGATTAGGCATGACAAAGAAAAAATTAATCACTCTCTCTAAAGGAGAGGAAAATATAAATAGCGACTGCCAAAGTATTGAAGAACCCAAAGGATGGCGCTTTGATTGGAGAAAGATAATCCCACTAGAGCCAACATCTGAATTGATTATCTTAGTGCTGCTTGCACTGCTGTATGGTGGTTTTTATTATTACGATCATTATACAGTCAACAAAGATAACATTTATGGTCTCTGGCAGTCTGATTATCATAAGTTAGCGATTTCCTATAAGTATATTCGGAAACGAGGAAATATCGACTGGCAAGTCGTACAGGATGGTAAATATATTATCTATGCTGCTAGAACTCGCCCGATCAAGCGTCTTAATGACGGGACTCTTCACATGGAGCTCTACACTGTGGAAGGCTACCTGACAGACCTCCCCACCAAGGACGGCTTCAGCTATATGGATTTCTATCTTCGCAAAAATAATTATCTTACCTATGACGGTGAGTCCTACAAGCGTATCAATTCTGGAAACAAGACTATTACTTGGAAAGATGGTTCTACCAGCCCTTATGGTGAACGGAAAACCACTATAGATGAGGTTTTTGAAGCCTTCTATTTGATACTTATGGGGATTTGCTCATTTCTTATCATTATAGAGGCTCGGCAAAAGAGGAGAGAAAAACTCAATGAGACACCAAACAAACAGAAAATACGCTGACCGAAAGAAACTCAATCGAAAGTATCAGTCACGAAAAGCATATCGAAAAGAACAAAAATGTAAAACGGGATGGCGAGCACGCTGGGATAAATTTACAGACCGTTTAGCTAACATTTTGGGGATAGGTTTCCTAATCATCTTACCTATATTCATTATCTATGTTATTTTCTTTGATCATAACGTATATAAAGACAGTATCTATGGCCTTTGGCAATCTGAAAGCCATCAGCTTGCCATATCCTACGAAGGAGGTTACAAGTCAGGTAAGCGCAATTGGGAGATTGTTCAGGATGGAAATGTCCTCATCAAAAATGCACGCATTGATGAGATTAAACGCTTTAATGACGGTACCCTCTACATTGAAGTTTATGCCGAGGAGCGCCTGCTTTCAAACCTCCCCACTAAGAACGGCTACAACTATTTGAATATGTATGTCCGTAAAGACAATTACTTGACCTATGATGGCGAATCCTACGAACGGATTGATGATGAAAACAAGAGCATTACCTGGAATGATGGTTCAAAATCCCTTTATGGTCAACGAATAAACTTGTTTGATCGTCTGAAACCTTATATCGTATTTGGAATGTTTGGAGGCTTGTTTATTTATGTCTTTTTCGTTGAATGGAAGATTAGAAGAAAATATAAAAACAAGTAAAACCACTCCTGCTTCTAGCCAGACTAGATATAAGCAGGAGTGGTTGTTTATTCTTATTAAGCAAGACTTACCTCTTTAAGAGAGTGCCAGTCTTATTTCACTTCTCCACCTTCAACGACGAGATCATCAGCATTTGCTGCATCACCGTAGGTTGGGTGAAGTGTTTTTTCATAATCTTTGTGGAAGAAATTCTCTTCGCCAAGTTTCTTAATGTCTTTATTGATAAAGTCAAGGAGTTCTTTGTTACCTTTTTGAACGGCTGGGGCAATGGTATCTGGGTTACCAAGTGATGTGATTCCAACTTCGTAACCTTTATTTTCTAGAGCCCAAGCAAGAACTTCTGTATTATCTGTTGAGAAGGCATCGCCACGACCATCAAGGAGGGCTTGGTAAGCGTCGCTATATTGGTCATACTTTTGCAATTTGATATTTGGGTAGTTCTTTTCAAAGTAAGTTTCAGCAGTTGTCCCCTTAGTAACAATCAAAGTCTTACCTTCAAGCTCTTTAACGTCCTTAATGACCTTGTCTTTAGGTGACACCACACCGATTGAGACTTTCATATAAGGAAGAGCGAAGTCCACTTGTTTCTTACGTTCATCAGTTACTGTGAAGTTGGCAAGCGTAATATCTACCTTGTTTGAAATCAAGAATTCTGCACGGTTGGCCGCATCTACTGAGACGTATTTAGGTTTAACACCCAAGTCTTTAGCCAAACGGTTACCAAGTTCAATATCGTAACCTTGGTAAGCACCCTTGTTATCTACATAACCGAAAGGTTTCTTGTCCGCAAAAACGGCGATACGGAGTTCACCACTCTTCTTAATTTCTTCAATAGTACGTGCTTTGGCTGTTGATTTACCAGAGCTACTGTTACTTGAGCAAGCAGTCACTGCCACCAAGGCAAAGACGAGGGCTAATAGGGCAAAAATTTTCTTTGTTAATTTCATAAATATCTCCTAAAATATTATATTTTTTACTAAAAACAATGGGTTACAAATAGGCACCAAACTGGCTGAAGTCAAAGACATTGAGGAACTCTTGAGCTCGCTGTGTCTTTGGATGATTGAAGAATTCTTCAGCAGTACCTTCCTCAGCGATGACACCCTTATCCATAAAGATAATACGGTCAGCGATGGCACGCGCAAACTGAAGCTCATGGGTTACAATCAACATGGTACGCCCTTCTTGAGCGAGGTCATTGATTAATTCCAAAACTTCACGAACCATCTCAGGGTCAAGCGACGCCGTCACTTCGTCGAAGAGAATAACTTCAGGATGCATGAGCAGTGAACGGACAATGGCTACACGTTGCTTTTGACCACCCGACAGTTGTCGCGCAAAGCTATGCTTCTTGTCCAAAAGTCCCACACGGTCCAAAAGTTTCTCAGCCTCCGCAATAACCTCTTCCTTGTTACGCCCTTGAGCTTTGACCGGTCCCAAAATCAGATTTTGCAGGATGTCCAAATGCGGGAAGAGGTCATAACTTTGAAAGACCATTCCGATTTTCTGACGAATCAAGTGAAAATCCTTCTTGCTACTAGTGATAGACTTGCCATCCAGGAGAATATCCCCTCCTTGAATAGTCTCCAAGCCATTGATACAACGTAGCAAGGTCGATTTCCCACAACCTGAGGAACCCAGGATAACAACGACTTCACCTTGTTTAACATCCAAGGAGATGCCTTTGAGAATCTGATTGTCCCCAAAGGACTTTTTCAAATCCTTGATTTGTAAAATGCTTTCTGTCATCTTAATTCCTCCAACGATTTTCAAGATAAGTAGACAGCTTAGATACTGGGTAACAAATGGCAAAATAAAGAATCAAAATCGTGCCATAAATCCAGAAAGAAGCTGTTGGAATAGTCAGGCGGTTACTATCAATAATCTGCTGACCAACCTTGGTCACCTCTACTACGCCAATCAAAACCACCAAGGATGTGGTCTTAATCATACGTGTCACCAGGTTAATAGCCTGAGGCAACAAGCGACGCAAGACTTGTGGGATAATCACATAGGTATAGAGTTGGCCATTGGTCAAGCCAAGGGCCCTTCCGCTCTCAAACTGGTGTCTAGGTAGTGACGTGATTGACCCACGCACCAAATCACCCATCTCAGCCGTTCCCCATAGGGTAAAGACGATAATAGCCGATAGCTCGCCTGAGATATTGATGTTAAAATTCCTAGCCAGACCAAAATAAACAATGAAGAGCAAGACTAACTGGGGCATGATACGAATAAATTCCAGATAAATACGTGACAAAAAACGTACAATCTTAGATTTAGAAGTCATGACAATTCCAAAAAGGGTTCCTAATAAAAGGGACAGAAGCACCGAAACGATGGAAATCCCAATAGTTACGCCTAAACCTTGTAAGATACGTAGGAAATTATTCCCCTGAAGAAGAACCTGAAAGCCCGAATCCTGCATAGCGTAACCTCCTTTCAATCCAACTAAAGACTAGAGAAATCGGCAGCAACATCAAGAGATAAGCCACCACCAACATGCCTAGAGCCACATCGGTTTCGTAGTAAAGACCAATCAAATCCTTAGCCACATACATCAAATCCGCCAAGGCTACCGCTGAGAATACTGACGTTTCCTTGATAAGGAAAATAACGTTAGCACTAAATGACGGCAACGCCACAGCTACTGCCTGAGGAAGGACCACATAGCGAAAGACTTGGAACGGCGTCAAACCAATAGACAAGCCCACTTCATGTTGGGTCTGACTAACAGCCTCTAGACCACTTCGGAAGGACTCCGCCATATAGGAACCACCCAAGAAAATCAAACCTACCACAGCACAAGCCTCTGAGGATAGAACCAAACCTATACGAGGCAAGCCAAAGTAGAGAAAGAAGAGCTGAATTAAGAGCGGCGTATTACGAGATAGCTCAATATAAGCCGTCGAAAGCTGACTCAAAACCGGCACTCGATAATGACGAATAACACTCACCACCAAGCCCAAAAGGAAGGAACCAAAAATCCCCAGAACGGCAATATGTAAGGTTAAAAAGAATGCCTTCTGATAAAAGGGCAAATACTGTTGAACAATGGACCAGTCCAAAACTTACCTCCTCATTTAAGATACAAAGGGCGTAGAAAATTCCGTAAGCAAATAGGAAACTGACGGCGTGTGCGGGCACACTAGGAAGTTTATCTTTTGTCCTAGGAATTTAGCCTGTGTTCAATTCTACAAGATACAAAAGGCGTGTAAAATTCCGTGAGCATTCACTGCCATCTACTTCTAGCCCTTTGACCCTTCTCTCGCATTTGAAAAGCACAGCTTCACAAAACACGAATGAATTGCTCTATTTCATTTGAAACGTTAGATTTATTCTACCACCTGTTAGATTATTTGGATAATATGTATTTTTTATCAGCGTGATAAAGAAAAGATATAAATAAAATCTAGATTTCTGTAAAGAAAAAAACACCTCTGTCTCAGAGATTTCTCCAAAACTAAGATGTCTGTTTTATAAATCATAGTGCTTAAATCAAATGGCTTTCACGTTTTTCGAACATTTCTTGTCCCAAGGCTACCAATTCCTTGATAAGGTCTGAGTATGAAAGTCCCATATTTTCCCAAAGTAGTGGGTACATTGACCATTGAGTGAAACCTGGCATGGTATTGAGCTCGTTAAGGTAGATTGCTCCATCCTCTGTCAGGAAGAAATCACAGCGAGCAAGACCACAACCACCAAGAGCACGGAAGGCCTTGGCTGCATAGGCACGCATTTGCGTCATGACTTCTGCAGGCATGTGAGCTGGAATATCCATGGTAATCTTATTGTCAATGTATTTAGCTTGGTAATCATAGAAAGCCACGTCTTTGACCACTTCACCTGGATCTGTCGTTTTGACAGTTGTATTTCCAAGGATACCAACCTCGATTTCTCGGGCAACCACACCTTGCTCAATCAAGATACGACTATCATATTTGAGAGCCAGATCAATCGCTGCACGAAGCTCCGCTTCGTTTTCAGCTTTCGAAATCCCAACAGATGACCCCATGTTAGCAGGTTTTACGAAAACTGGGAAGGTCAATTTTTCAAGCGTCTCTGCTACTGCTGCTTCCAAATCTTCACCCTCGATGTAGACTGTGTAGGCAACCTGAGGGACACCTGCAACTTCAAGAATATGCTTGGTCATAATCTTGTCCATAGCCACACTTGATGACAAGACATTAGTACCCACGTATGGCAACTTGAGGGTTTCGAGGAAACCTTGGATAGATCCATCCTCACCCATAGGTCCATGGAGCACAGGGAATACGACAGCGCCTTCCTCATAAATATCGCTTGGTTTGATAGCCTGACTAGCCACAACTGTGTCATTAGTCATGAGCTTCTCATCATCACTTGGTGTTTCTGTAAATTCTTGTGTTTTGATAAAATCACCAGACTGAGTGATAAAGTAGGTTTTAACCTCAAATGCGCTGTAATCCACCGCCCGCATAACACTCTCAGCTGAGAGCACAGACACTTCACGTTCTGCTGAACGTCCACCGTAGAGAAGGATAAGGGTTTGTTTAGACATAGGTATACCGTTTTCTTTTCTTGATTTTCTAGTCTCAGTTTTGAGAACATAATTACCTTAATCATATCACAAAAGGAAGGGATTTTCAAAAGAATATAGACAGAAAAAAACAGCCTAATAGCTGTTTCATTCCTGTCTTAAATTTCGTCACCAAGCTCGAATTTAGTACCTTTAAGGGCACGTTTGAGAGACCATTTCCAAGGTTTCCCTTCGATAGTGACTTGTTTGTTTTCAAGGTCAACTTGAACCTTGTCTACGCCTTTGACAGCGGAGAGTTTTTCAGTAACGGTGTTAACACAGCCTTGACATTTCATTCCTGTGATGTTATATGTTTTTGTCATTTTTCTTTCTTCCTTTTCTTTAATTATTTTTTAGTACACAGCTTAAGTCGCAGAGGTCACAAGCAATCAATGCTTAGACTTTGCGACGTTTGAGGCGCAGAGCATTAAGGACGACCGAAACAGAGCTAAAGCTCATGGCAAGTCCTGCTATCATTGGGTCAAGAAGAGGACCTCCAAAGAGGTGGAGGACACCCATAGCTACTGGGATAGACAAGATATTGTAGATAAAGGCCCAAAAGAGGTTCTCTTTTATCGTTGTGATAGTCGCCTGACTAATTTTCAGAGCCTTAACGACATCCATGAGATTGGGTTTCATAAGGACCATATCAGCACTTTCCATAGCAATATCTGTTCCTGATCCCATGGCAATACCAATATCGGCAGTCGCAAGGGCTGGGGCATCATTGATACCATCACCAACCATGATGACTGATTTTCCTTCTGCCTGAAGGTCGCTAATCACCCTAGATTTCTCTTGCGGAAGCACTTGACTGATAACGCGTTTGATGCCAACTTTTTGAGCGATAGCTTGAGCTGTTTGGTCATTATCCCCAGTCAACATGATGACTTCCTTGCCCATTTGATGAAGAGCTGCCACCATATCTGCACTGTCTTCTTTAACCTGATCGGCTACACCAAAGAGTCCGATTAACTTACCATCTTCAGCTAGGAAAATAGGGGTTTGACCATCAGCCGTCAAGTATTGGAAATCAGCTTGTGCTGAAGTCAAGTCGACTTTTTCCTCTGTCATAAGGGTTTGATTCCCAGCTATATAAGTCTTACCAGCATAGCTGGCAGTAAGTCCTCGTCCAGTCAAACTTGAAAAGTTATCCATCTCTAACAAGTCCAAGTTAGCATTTTCTGCTGCCACAAGAATTGCTTGACCCAAGGGGTGCTCAGACTTGGCTTCCAAAGATGCCAAAAGCTGCAAGGCTGCTCCACTATTGCTATAAGTATAGCTAGAAACCAACTGAGGTTCCCCTTGAGTAATGGTTCCTGTCTTGTCAAAAACGAGGACATCAGCCTTGTGAGCTAGCTCAAGCACATCCCCACGCTTGTAGAGAATACCGTGTTCGGCACCAAGGCCTGTACCAACCATGATAGCTGTCGGTGTCGCAAGACCCAAAGCACATGGACAAGCAATAACCAAGACACTAACTGCTACTGTCATAGCGAAGGTAAAGGTTTGTCCCATGACAAAGTACCAAAAGAGACCTGAAACAAGTGCGATAGCCATGACAACAGGAACAAAGACCGCTGACACTTGATCGGCAATCTTGGCAATCGGTGCCTTGGTTTGTTGGGCATCCTCAACCAATTTAATGATTTGGGAAAGCAAGGTGTCCTTACCAATCTTTTCAGCCTCATAAATCAAGCTACCTTGACCATTAATAGAACCAGCAAACACTGGCTTACCAACAGATTTTTCAATAGGGAGAGACTCACCTGTTAGCATGCTCTCATCAATCGCAGAGCTACCTGAAATCACCTGACCATCCACGGCTATCTTTTCCCCAGGTTTGACCACAATATGGTCACCAAGAACAACCTTATCCACAGGAAGCTTGACTTCCTTACCATCCCGAAGGACGGTTGCCTCCTTGGCTGACAAGTGCATGAGTTTCTTGATAGCATCTGAAGTCCGACCTTTAGAGAGGGTTTCAAAATACTTACCTAGAGTAATCAAAGTCAAAATAACAGCCACTGACTCAAAATAAAGCTGGTGGGCGTGATGGGCATGCCCCAAAGAAATGTGATAAGTACCATAGAGACTATATAGAAAGGCCGCCGAAGTTGCCAAGGCTACCAAGGCATCCATGTTTGGGTGACCCTTGGCCAAGGTACGAAAACCATTACTATAGAAAGAACGGCCCAACCACATGACGGGCACTGTCAAAACCAGTAGCACCAAGGCATAAGTCAAGGCTGCATGGTGAGGAGACAAGAAGTTTGGCACAGGCAATCCGACCATTGGCCCCATAGCCAGATAAAAGAGAGGAATGGTGAAGACCGATGACCAAATGAGGCGCTCACGCACCTTGTGAATCTTGTCTTCTTCACGTTCTTCCTGGCTTTTGGCTGTGTCTGGATTGTAGACTTCAGCCTCATAGCCAGCGTCAGCCACAGCCTTTTCAATAGCTTCTGTACTAACCTTATCCCCAGCGTAATCCACAGACATTTTTTCAGTGGTTAGATTAACCACAGCCTTGTCCACACCATCCAACTTATTAACAGCATTTTCAACATTGGCTACACAGGATGCACAGGTCATCCCATTAACCACAAAGGTTTCTTTTGCCATTTCCTATATCACCTCCATATGATGCCCACAAGCACATTGACCAGGCACACAGTCACAAACCACCTGATCCACAGGTTCTTTTGCTGCAAGCAAGGCCTGTAACTTATCCACATCGGCTTGGGTCATCGGCGTCTTTGCCATGAGTTGACCCAACAAATCGCTATGTTTGGTCAAACAAATCTTATCAAAAACAGCTTCTAAAGCCTGAAAATTCGCCTCATCTTCCCCCAAGCTAGCTTGATAGATAAACCCTCGTCCTTGACGCTGACTGGTTAGATAACCCTTGTCCGCCAAACGTCCAATCAAGGTCTTTACTGTCGAAGCCGACCAGTCTAGCTTCTTAGCTAGAATCGCTATAATCTCTGAAGAAGTCGCCTGCCCTTTAGCCCAGAGCACTCGCATGACTTCCCATTCCGCAGATGAAATTGTCAGCATGATAGTTCCTTTCTGAATGCCATTGTTCGTTTACGTTTGTAGATTTATTTTAACACTATCGCGAAAGTGTGTCAAGAGTTTTTTGTCTACATTTGTAGATTTATTTTAAAAAAACAAACACCTCCTAAGAGGTGCCTCACTTTACTAAGATAAAATTGAGTTGACAAGGCTACGGCCAAAATCCCTGCCTTCAACATACAAAAATTTAAACATGCCAGGGTAAATAAAAGCCAAACAAATAATCATAAAGAGTATTGCTAGAGCTTTCTTGTGTGATACAAAGAATGAAAAAATATGATCAATCATGTTCAGTGATGCCCTCTCTTCCTTTCTTTTTAGTTATAAAATCATTCTATAGCTTCCAAAAAGAAAAAAATAGTGACATAAATGTCACTAAAAAGGCTTATTCATTCAATACGAGATTTAACCCTCAGCTTAAGCCCTTATAAAAATACAAGGCACCAACCACAAGGAAAATCAATGCATAGTGATTTTCTCCACGATAGAAAAATAGTAAGGCTCCTATTAAGAAACAGACACCTAGTATTACCCTTAATGATACTTTCATTTGTCTACCTTCTTTCTATAAGTAAGATGAAAATAAGAACAAGAGATAAATGTAATTGCCACTCCTCACTCATAGTATAATACTGGAAACTAAGAAAATCAAAATATCCCAAAGAATGATTTTGATGAAAAAACACTCCCCATTTCTGGAGAGCATCATCTTCTATTTTTCAAAATGTGAGCCGAATGTAACAAATTCAGCGACGTCTTCTTCCTTACCGTCGTGGAGGTCACGGACAATTTTTGATCCCACGATAACACCGTCTGATACGGCGTTAAAGCGTTTAATGTCTTCCTCTGTTGACACACCAAAACCTGTGAGAACTGGAATGTCTGCATGGGCAGTCAAGTTAGCCAAGTGTTTGTCAAGGTCATCACGGTAATTACCAGTCTTACCTGTGACACCATTGATGGCAACGGCGTAGATAAAGCCTTCTGCACCATCAATCAACTGTTTCTGACGGTCAAGTCCTGTAGTTAAGCTGACCAAAGGCACGAGAGCAATATCACTGTCTTTCAAATAAGGGGTGATAAAGTCAGCGTGTTCGTCTGGCAAATCAGGAATAATGAGCCCCTTAACAGATGTCTCAGCTAGGTCCTTAACAAAGGCTTCAATACCATATTGATAAACTGGGTTGATGTAGGTCATGATAACCAAAGGCACCTGTGTTTTTTGTTCTTGAAGCTTCTTGATAATAGCTGTCAAAGTCACGTCTTTAGCCAAACTACGTTGTCCTGCTAGTTCAATAACCGGACCATCTGCCACTGGGTCAGACCATGGAATACCGACTTCGATAGCTGAGACACCACTATTTTCCAAGAGAGCAATGGTCTCAAAGAGTCCGTCTAGGCCTTTAGCGTGGTCACCCGCCATGATATAAGGCACGAAAATACCGCGTTTACTGTCTTTGATAGCTTGTAGGTGTTTTGTTAGTGTTTTTGTCATGGTTTATTTCCCTTCTGCTTCAGCTTCGAAACGTTCTTTAACCTGCATAACGTCCTTGTCCCCACGACCTGAGAGGCAGACGATAAGGCTTTGGTCTGGCGACATCTTAGCTGCCACTTTTTGCGCAAGGGCAATGGCATGGCTAGACTCAAGAGCTGGGATAATTCCTTCCAAACGTGACAGAAGTTTGAAACCTTCTAGCGCTTCTTCATCTGTGATAGAATCGTAAGTCGCACGGCCGATTTCGTTGAAATAACAGTGCTCAGGACCAACCCCTGGGTAGTCCAGACCAGCTGAGATAGAGAAGGCTTCCATGATTTGTCCATGAGCATCTTGGAGGACATCCATAAGCGCTCCATGAAGGATACCTGGACGGCCTTTGGCAAAGGTTGCGGCATGTTTTTCAGTATCAAGCCCCAAACCAGAAGCCTCAGCACCATACATAGCTACTGATTTATCATTAACAAATGGGTAGAACATACCGATAGCATTTGAACCACCACCGATACATGCCATCACAGCATCAGGCAGTTTACCGCCAGAAATCTCTGCATATTGGCGTTTGGCTTCACGACCGATGACAGATTGGAAGTCACGGACAATTTCTGGGAATGGTGCAGGACCAAGGGCAGACCCCATGATGTAGTGAGTGTCATCAATACCTGCTACCCAAGCACGAAGAGCGGCATTTAC
Organism: Streptococcus sp. CCH5-D3; assembly: GCF_001556435.1. NCBI lineage: Bacteria > Bacillati > Bacillota > Bacilli > Lactobacillales > Streptococcaceae > Streptococcus > Streptococcus sp. CCH5-D3. The sequence goes on along the minus strand of NZ_LSIW01000069.1, from coordinate 6,428 downwards.
GGCGTCCTTAAGCACGCGCGAACCATCTGTGACGCTAAATACCTTGGCACCAAGTAATTCCATACGGAAAACGTTAAGCGCCTGACGTTTAACATCTTCCTCACCCATATAGATAGTACAGTCCATGTCGAAAAGGGCTGCGGCTGTTGCTGTTGCAACACCGTGTTGACCTGCACCAGTTTCGGCGATGATTTTCTTCTTGCCCATACGTTTGGCAAGCAAGACTTGACCAAGGGCATTGTTAATCTTGTGGGCACCTGTGTGGTTAAGGTCCTCACGTTTAAGATAAATTTGTGCCCCACCAATATGATCAGTCAAACGTTTGGCGTGGTAAAGAGGCGTCTCACGGCCCACATAGTTTTTGAGGAGATCATCCAATTCCGCTTGGAAACTTGGATCTTCCTTGGCTTCACGATAGGCCTTGTCCAATTCAATAACGGCTGTCATCAGCGTTTCAGGAACGAACTGACCACCGAATTTTCCGAAAAATCCTTTTGCATCAGGTTGTTGATATGTCATGCTTTCACTCTTTCTATAAATGCTTTAATCTTATCTAAATCTTTGCGACCATCTGTCTCGACACCTGAGGACACATCTAAGGCATAGGGCTGAAAAGTTTCCTTGGCCTCTGCCACATTATCCACAGTCAAGCCACCAGCGATGAAATAATCCTGCTCAATCTGCTTGTCAGCCAAGAGTTGCCAGTCAAAGGTCTGACCACTGCCTGCAATAGGAGCATCAAAAAGAAGATAATCCGCCTGGCTCTTAACTTGAGAATCACTATCTGAAATCTGAATAGCTCGAATAACTGATACTGATATCTCTGGAATCAGAGTCTCATCAAAAGTTCCATGAATCTGAACGATATCTAAGGGAACCTGACTAATCGCTTCTTCCAGTTCTTCAAGACTTGGTGAAACAAAGACACCGACGATTTTTGTCTGCCCTATCACCCCTTTAGCCAGCTCGTGAGCTTGTTCAAGACTCACTTGACGCTTGCTCTTGGCGAACACAAAGCCAATGTAGTCAGCACCAGCTTCAACTGCAGTTGCTACCGCTTCTGGTGTCGATAGTCCACAAATTTTAACCTTTGTCAATTTGCAACTCCTTGACCTTTTCAGCCACATTTTCAGCTGTCATAAGGGCAGTTCCTACTAGAATCCCATTAAAATATGGGGCAACTAAGGCAGCATCCTGACCTGTAAAAATAGCCGACTCAGAAATATAAACAGGCTTGTCCTTGAAATGCGTTGATAACTCTAGACTGGTGTTAATATCTGTCTCAAAAGTGACCAAATTACGGTTGTTAACACCGATAATCTCTGCACCAATACGATGAGCCACTTCCAATTCTGGTAGGTTATGCGTCTCAACCAAGACTTCCAATCCAAGGCTAGTCGCAAAATCATAGAGCTCCTTGAGACGAGCTTCTGGCAAGGCCGCTACAATCAAGAGAATGACTGTCGCACCCGCATTACGGCTACGCACAATCTGTTTCTCATCAATAATGAAGTCCTTAGCCAAGGTTGGAATAGCCACCTGTGACGAAATTTCTTTCAAATAGGAAATATCACCCTTGAAGAAAACCTCATCCGTCAAAACAGAAATCATGGCTGCTCCATTTTCTTCATAGGTCTTGGCCTGAGCCACAATATCCACATCTAGGTTAATATCACCCATACTTGGACTAGCTTTTTTCACTTCAGAAATAATTTGCAGCTTGTTTTGATTTGACTTGAGAAACTCATAAAGACGATAGGTCTGACGCAAGGGCTGCAAGTCTTCCATGACCAACTGGGCCACTTCTTTTTCTTTTTGTTCTAAGATTGTTGGGAGAAAGGCTTTACTCATACTTGTACCTCTTGGAGTTGGTGAAGTTTCTCTAGGGCTGATCCGTCCGCAATCAGTTGGCGAGCAAGCTCAACGCCTTCTTTAATGGTCGCAACCTTACCATTGGCAAAGAAGCCGAGACCTGCATTAAGCACTGTTGTTTCAAGATAAGGACTGGCTTCGTTTTTCAAGACACTAAGGAGAATCTCTGCATTTTCCTTGGCATCGCCACCTGTGATATCAGACAACTCAACCTTCTCCATACCCAAATCTTCATAAGTGAAAGTGTGCTGGCTGATGTGACCATCTTCCAAAAGGGTGTAGGTGTTAGTGCCATAGAGAGCAGCTTCGTCCATATTGTCAGGACCTGTGATAATAACCGCACGTTTACGTCCCAACTGTTGGATAGCATTGGCAACAATCTCCTGCAATTCCACACGGTAGAGGCCCATAAGTTGTGTCTCAAGGTCAAGCGGATTAGCCAGTGGTCCGACCAAGTTCATAATCGTTGGAATCCCAAGAGCTTGGCGAGCTGGACCGATAAAACGCATGGCTGGGTGCATGGTTTGGGCAAAGATAAAGGCCAAACCAACCTCATCAAGTGCTTTAGATAGGGTTTCTGGTGACGCCGCAACGTTGATTCCAAGGGCTTCAAGGACATCTGCCGAACCAGATTTAGAGGAAATCGAACGATTACCAGCCTTGGCCATACGAATACCACCTGCTGCTAAGACAAAGCAAACCGTTGTTGAAATGTTGAAGCTATAAGACTGGTCCCCACCAGTTCCACAGTTACACATAGCATCTGTGAAGGTCTCAGGCAAGACCGTCGCATGCGATTTGAGAGCACGCACGATACCTGTAATTTCATCTGCTGTTTCTCCCTTAGTTTTAAGCCCCATAAGGAAGGCAGCGATTTGGCTTTCTGAGACTTCATTTTTGAGAATGCGGTCAAAGACTGCTTGGACTTGGTCTTGAGACAAGTCTTGTCGATTTGAGATTTGTAGGAATATTTCTTTCATATCTGTTTTCCTTTTAAAAACGGTTCAATGTTTTCTGATGCACGAGGAGATGTTTTGAGCCTAGACCAATCTAGTCAAAAGACTGTCTAACTAGTCTGCAACAATTTTCACGAAATTTTCAACCATCTTGAGCCCATCTGGACTTCCGATGCTTTCTGGGTGATATTGCAAACCATAAATTGGTAGCTCCTTATGTTGAATGGCCATGATTTCTTGATCATCAGTTGTGATAGCTGTCACATCAAAGCCCTCTGGCATTTGGTCAACAACGATGGAATGGTAACGCATGATTGGGACATCATTGTCAATATCCTTGAAAATTGGCGATGGCGTTTCAAAAGTAATATTGCTTTGTTTGCCATGCATGACATTCTTAGCCAAGCCAAGTTTACCACCAAAAGTTTCCGCAATAGCCTGATGCCCCAAGCAAATTCCCATCATCGGTTTTTTACCAGCGAAATCCTTAATCAAGGCTTCCATTTTACCCGCATCAGCTGGCCAACCTGGACCCGGTGAAAAGACTAGCCCGTCAGCTTTTTCTGCCTCTTCATAGAGCTTCTCATCATCGTTACGCAAGACCTTTACCTCTGTAAATGTCCCTAGGTATTGTGCCAAATTATAGGTAAAAGAATCATAGTTATCAACTAATAAAATCATTGGGCATCTCCTATTCTTGTCATAGCTTTCGCCTTGTTAATCGTTTCGTAAAATTCATTTTCAGGAACACTGTCATAGACAACACCTGCACCTGCCTGAACATAGGCTTTTTGATTTTTGAGAATCATAGTACGGATAGCAATGGCAAAGTCCATATCTCCTGTCGCAGACAGATAACCAATAGCTCCCGCATATATACCACGTTTTTCCTGCTCAAGCTCATAGATACGACGCATGGCACGAATCTTAGGCGCTCCCGACACGGTTCCAGCTGGTAGGGTTGATTTAAGAGCATCTAGTGCTGTCAATTCAGGCAAGAGTTGCCCTTTAACCACACTGGTAAGGTGCATCACATAGCGGAAATACTCAACCTCCATATACTTGGTCACCTTGACCGTACCATTTTTAGCAATCTTACCAATATCATTACGCCCCAAGTCAACCAACATACGGTGTTCCGCAGTTTCTTTAACATCATGTGAGAGTTCATCCGCCAAGGCAGCATCTTCAGCATCATTGGCACCACGAGGGCGAGTCCCAGCAATCGGATTGGTGACCACCTCTCCATTTTTTACTGAAACCAAGCTCTCTGGGCTAGCACCAATCACCTGATAATCTCCAAAATCATAGAAATAAAGGTAGTTTGATGGGTTGGTCACGCGCAAGTTACGGTAGTAATCCAAAGGATCTCCCTCAAAGTCCGCTGAAAAGCGTTGGCTAAGCACACATTGGAACATATCTCCCTCACGAATGAGTTTCTTAGCCTTAGCCACCATATCCATGAAGACCTCTTTTTCGATATGATTTGAAAATTGCAAGGCTTGCAAGGCCTGAGGTGTAAACTCGTTTGGCGCCTGAGTCTGTAGGTCCGTTACCACCTGCCCCAGAGCTTGACGCACCGCATCGTTGTCACGACCAGAATAGATATTATCCTCAACCACATAAACCTTTTCCTTCTTGTGGTCAAAAATCAAATAAGACTCGTAGATGAAGAAATGCATATCAGGTGTTCCAATCGTATCTTCAGGAATCTCACCGATATTTTCATAGAGACCAATCATATCATAGCCTGCAAACCCGATAGCACCGCCTGCAAAAGGTAGGTCAGACTTGATACCCTTGACTGTTACTTGGTCCAAGTATTCGAAAGGATCGTAATCAATCGCCTTACCATTTTCATAAAGCACACCATCCTTGAAGGTTACTTCAAAGACCGGATTGTAGGCAACAATGGAAAAACGCGCATTTTCTTTCTCACGAGGAATGGATTCAAGGATAACCTTGTGTTCCCCCTGAACACGCATATAAGCCAAGATTGGTGTTAAGGTATCGGCTGGTAAAATTTTTCTCATAGTATTTCCTTTCAAACTGGTTTATCGAGAGTAATAAGACTGATACAAGACTCCTTTATAGGATGTATCGGCACCATTATTGTTCTTTGTTCACTTTCTCTTCCAAAGCAATAAATGCTTGAATCATGCTTCGCCAAACACTTTCAGCCACATCTGGCGATAAGCCAAGCTCTAGTACCTCCTTGCGACGGTTAGCTATGACTTGAGCAACACGATCACTAGCCTGGACAGCAACCTTGTCTCCCTTGGGCTTCAGCCGCCCTGCCTTTTCCACAAGTATTTGACGTTGGGCCAGTAGTCGAATTAACTGACTATCAATATTATCAATATCACTTCGAATATCGTTTAATGCATCCATAATACCCAACCTTTCATTGAATAATGAAATAATACTTCTTTAAGGTAAATAGACCTTTAAAGATAAAAGTAAATAAAAAACCTCACAGAGAAAAACTCTGTGAGGGCATTAAATCTAGTTTAACACGGTACCACCTCAGTTAATGGTCTCAAAAAAACGACCATCATCTCTATCTCCTCTAACAAGGAGTTGCACGGTAAGGGGTGCCAACCGAGAAGAATATGTGTTACCTTCTCATTATCATCCAATCAGCCCAATGTTCGCTCATCTCGATTACCTACTCACAATCACCGCAGGCTCCCTGAAAATCTAAGACCAGTTACTTTCTGATTTACTAACTATTGTACTCCTTTTTAAAAAGATGTCAAGAATTTTCTGTTAATTTTGACAATTCTTTTCCTATAAGATTCGTCTATAGCTAATCCATAGAGTGAGATAGTCTTGTCACGTCACTTTACAAAAAAAGCCCCCGAAAGGGACTTCTTGGGTTGATAAACAACGGCAGGGTGACAGTCCTGCATCTCTTTCAGACCCGAAGGTGCGGCGGCTGCCTCTTCCGCCCTCGTTGTTATTTCTTATCTATATTATATCATATTTTCTTGGCTCTACCAGCATTTAGATAATTTTTCAGCTTAGAATCTTTAATCACAAACATGGTACGGACATTAAGTTTATCACATAATCTGACCGCTACCAAAACATTACCATCAATACGTTTGATGTATTCCAAGGACTGGCCATTAGGATGGTGCCCAATATAGTCCGGATGAGCAATAATCTCTGGAATCCGTTCATAGGTAGCATCAAAATCACTGAATTCCTGGCGATGTTTTTCCATATGCTTCTTACGTTGTGCAGACAGTGTGATTTCTTCACCAGGCTTGTAGTCCAAATCAAAAGTTTTAATGACTTTTGGCGTCAAGTGACCTACTATTTTCATGCTTCTATTGTACCACACCTCATACACATCAAGGCTTTTCCTACTGTTCAGCTATCAAAAAACTCAAGCCTGTTACCAAGCTCGAGTTTTGCTGGCTCTATAATTTCTGTAGTGGGTAAAACCACTGTAGAGATTATGGAGCTTTTTCAATGTACACAAAAAGTCCCATAAGAACTATAATGAAAAGCGACCAAACCATCATTAGGAAGAACTCATGAGACTTATTAAGAATACCACAGAATTAATCGGAATTAAAGACCCTAACATCA
>NZ_LSIW01000068.1:0-249 GCF_001556435.1 Streptococcus sp. CCH5-D3 | reverse complement strand
CTGTTTCTTTATCAACAGTGAAGGTACCGATCACGTCACCTGCTGGTGATTTCGCATCTACTGAAGCAGCTGGCTGACCATTTTCATCAAGAAGAGTAATGGTATCCTTATCAATTGGTGCAACTGGGTCACCTTCAGTGAAGGTGACTGTTCCAGTTTGAACCACACCTTGAGGTGCTTCAGATTTAGCAGGAGTTGCTGTTGGAGTTACTGGTGTCACAGTTGGTGTGTAAGTCGCAGAAGCTTTGG
>NZ_LSIW01000067.1:0-309 GCF_001556435.1 Streptococcus sp. CCH5-D3 | reverse complement strand
TTCATTATAATGGTTGTCACATACATTAAAATAATAAAAAATTGAAAAAAGGTTGTAAAATAAAAATAACATGCTATAATTATAGTGTCTATATGAATAGGGAACATGGGTAGTAGTAACTCGAAGCCAACCTGTTTGTAACATTTTAACTCTTTTGGGGAGAGTTGAATGATTGCTTGTTGGTACTTGGTGCTATGTGATATGGTATTGGGATAGCTTTATCATACCGATGTTTTGATTTGTAAGATAGGGATAGAGCGTAAGTAAAGGGGACGCTCTTTAAAATGGGGAGAAGTTTTTATGAAATAT
>NZ_LSIW01000066.1:0-280 GCF_001556435.1 Streptococcus sp. CCH5-D3 | reverse complement strand
TAGTCACCTTTCGGTACGATCTTGTATGTCTTACCGTCTGGAGTCTTGATTGTCTTAGGTTTTTCACCTTCCTCAGTTGTGTTATATGGAGTATCATATGGTGAGTTTGGTGTGTCTTGACGAGGTTTCTTGATTTCTTTACCTTTTTCGTCTACGTAAGTGATGATTACGTCACCTTCTTTAGGTTTCGTTGGATCTTCTTTAAGTTTGTAGACGTAAGTTACGTTCTTATCGCCTTCGATAACTTTACCTGTTGTAGCGTCATCACCTGTCCAGTGAC
>NZ_LSIW01000065.1:0-370 GCF_001556435.1 Streptococcus sp. CCH5-D3 | reverse complement strand
ACACGAAGTCTTCTGGCAATATCCGTTAGTGATACCTTCTCAGTTAGAAGTTGTGCAACCTTTTGTCGGACAAGGTTGGAGATTTGGTGGTTTTTCTCAACGATTGAGGTTTCAGCCACCGTTACTCTCTTACACACTTTACACTGGAAGCGACGTTTCTTCAGACGTAGTAGTGTTGGAGTTCCAGCTTGTTCAAGAAGAGGGATTTTAGAAGATTTTTGAAAGTCGTACTTGATCATCATTCCATGGCAATGAGGGCATGGTGGTGCAGAATAATCAAGTTTTGCATGAATCTCGATATGAGTATTAGTTTCCAAAACAAGAGAAATAATGATGTTAGGGTCTTTAATTCCGATTAATTCTGTGGTAT
>NZ_LSIW01000064.1:0-347 GCF_001556435.1 Streptococcus sp. CCH5-D3 | reverse complement strand
TGTGCTTAAGCCACAAAACCAAAAATATGATGTTGCAACTCCAACCGAAAAAGTTGAGGTGGCAAATCCAGATAACGTAACAAATGATGAGTTAAATAAAATCAAAGAAAAGCTCCAACTTGAATACTCCCAAACCAATGATGATGCTAATTTGGCAGACAAAAAAGGTACAACTGTAGCTGATAAAACTAATAAGATTCAATCAGTTACTAAAGATGCGGATGGAAATCTTGTAGTAACATATACAGATGGTTCTACAGATAAGAAACCATTATCAGAATTTGTAACTAAAGACACAACAGCTCCAGCGAAACCAGTTGTCGATACAGACCTTACAGGTAAAGCCG
>NZ_LSIW01000063.1:0-491 GCF_001556435.1 Streptococcus sp. CCH5-D3 | reverse complement strand
TAGTATTTGTCTTAGTTTGAAGAACTTTACCAGTTGAATCTTTCAATACAAAGCTAAATTCACCGGCTTTCAACTCACGACCTGCGAGAGCCTTGCTAAAGTCAAACTTAGTCTTAACTGGAGCTACAGCAAAGTTGTTGAACTCAGTATCAGCTGGCATTGTAACGGCAGCGTTCAAAAGACCTGTTTGAGCGTCTTTTGTGACATTTACAGTCACAACTGCGTTCATTGAATCGTAATCAATGTTTGTATCTGTTCCAGCTTTTTCACGTACAGTGTAAGTGTGTGTACCTACAGTTGCATATGAGATTGGGTCAAATTGAATTGAACCATCAGCCGCATTTTGTTTAGTTTGAATCACATTACCGTTTTCAAGCAATTCGAATGTGAAGGCATTAGCTTCAAGAGTCTTACCTTCCAAACGTTTTGTGAAGCGGAATTGTGCTTGTGTTGCAGCAGGTGTGAAAGTATTGTTGAATTCTGTATCTGAT
>NZ_LSIW01000062.1:0-360 GCF_001556435.1 Streptococcus sp. CCH5-D3 | reverse complement strand
CTGACCAAATTGGGACACGGACTTCTTTAACTTCTTTGCCACCACCTGAAACATTGGTTACGACTACATCAAAGCCATTAGAGGTTTGATTGCTGATGGTCAATTTCCCCGTTACTTGAGATTCCGTAGATTGAGGGACTGTAGCTTTAGTTTCTGTGATATAGGTTCTCTTACCATTCAACATATAGTAAAGATGAACAGAATAAGTACCAGCATCGCCCTTATGGCTGGCTGTATCTACATGAACCTTGTAGCTACCGTCTGATTGTTTATCGGCATGATACCATGTAAGATCATCTTGACCATTCTTATCTGACCAAATTGGGACACGGACTTCTTTAACTTCTTTGCCACCACCTG
>NZ_LSIW01000061.1:0-495 GCF_001556435.1 Streptococcus sp. CCH5-D3 | reverse complement strand
ACAGTAGAGATTCCTTACTCTAATAAAGATACTAAAGAAGTTTATGTATATGGTGGGGAAGAAAACTCATTCGATATCAAATTCAAAGATGATAGCGGAAAAATTGCAAGTGCTACTGTAAAACAAGGGGGTAACAGGGAGTTTGATCCTGTTACTGGTGAAGCAGATACCATCAATACTCAATATGGATTTAAAGCAAATGTTATCACTACTGAAACACCAGCAACAGCAGATGCACCAGCAGTCATTACTTATAGAGGTACACCAGCAGCGACAGATGGTTTGACACAAGACAGACTAACTGCAGCAACTAAAGGAGAGAATCCAGCCGGTTTGCCTCTAGGATGGCGTTATGCAACTGCAACTGATACTGATGGTGCACTTGTTGAGAATAAAGCCGTAGGTAGCTCAACTGCAACTGACCCAGGTGCATTCCGTGTTGTGCTTAAGCCACAAAACCAAAAATATGATGTTGCAACTCCAACCGAAAAAGTT